>PUMG01000233.1 GCA_003551265.1 Halovenus sp. | reverse complement strand
CTGGTGACGTCGGTGCGGTGGACGACGACTACGAGTTCGACCGTCCCGACGAAACAGCGGAGATTGACGAAGACATCTCCGAATCCCGGACGCTCTCGGCGGATACTATCTACGTCGTGACTGACGATATCGAGATTTCGTCGACGCTGACGATTGAACCCGGAACGGTCGTCGAGTTCTATGAAGACGTCTCTCTCCAGGTTGTCGACGGCGGAGAACTCGTTGCTGATGGGACCGAAGATGAACCGATTCTGTTCACTGGGACCGAGAGTTCGCCGGGTTCATGGCGTGGTGTCCACGTGAGTTCGTCCCACAGCGATGCGAACCTGCTGAACTATGTGGTCGTGGAGTACGGCGGTGGTGGTGAACTGGAAGGCACCGTCCAGGTCGGGAGACGTCATCGCGAGGCCCGGTTGACGATGACCAACTGTACGCTTCGCCACAGCGAGAGCTACGGTCTGTCCGTCCACGTGGACTCAGACTTTCCGGATTCAACACGCAACGAGTACGTGGACAACGATGCAGGGGCGGTTCTGACCAGTGCGAACAACATACACTACCTGGATGGTAACTCAGACTACACCGGTAACGGCGAGGACGTCGTCGATATCGAGGGAGCAGATCTCGAGGATGTGACCGTGAGGTGGGATGCCCTCAACGTCCCGTATCGGATAGGTGACAGCACTCGCGTGACAGATACAGACCTGACAATCGAGGCCGGTGCTGCGTTTCACGTTCGAGAGGATGGCACACTACATATTCGCAGTGGAAGTACCTTCGTGGCTGCGGGAACAGACGACGAGCCAATCGTCTTCACCGGAACCGAAGAGACTCCGGGATGGTGGAACGGGCTGTATATTTCGAGTTCCACAGACGAGGACAACCAGTTGCGAAACGCGCTCGTTGAATACGGTGGTGGCGGTGATCGGAGAGGGACCGTCCAGGTCGGGAGACGTCACCGCGAGGCTCGGTTGACGATGACTAACTGTACGCTTCGTCACAGCGAGAGCTACGGTCTGTACGTTCACACGGAGTCCGACCTCCCCGACTCCAGCGAAAATAGCTACGTCAGCAACGATGCCGGGGCCGTTCTGACCAGTGCGAACAACATGCATTACCTGGACAGCGACTCAGACTACACCGGTAACGGCGAAGATGTGGTCGATATCGAGGGAGCAGATATCGACGATGCGACGCTACAGTGGCAGGCACTTGACGTCCCCTATCGCATGGACGAGGAGACCCGTCTCACGGACACGGACGTGGAAATCCAGGCTGGAGCAGAATTTTACTTCCAGGAGGGAGGCCAACTGCACGTCCGAGACGGCAGCAGATTTGTCGCTGAGGGGCGAGACGACGAGCCAATCGTCTTCACCGGAACAGAAGAGACGCCAGGCTGGTGGAAGGGACTGTATATCTCGAGTGCCACAGACGAGGACAATACACTCGACAACGTCGTCGTCGAGTACGGCGGTGGCGGTGAGATGGAAGGGGCCGTCCACGTCGGAAGACGCCACCGGGAAGCGTTCGTCTCGATTTCGAATTCGACGCTCCGGAACAGCCAGGAGTGGGGCGTCTGGGTACACGAAGACTCGACCGTCAACGACGATGTCTGTGACGCCAACCAGTTCGAAGCTAACGATACGGGTGATTGCGAGATTGAATACATGTAAGATAAATATACGTATATTCTGGCATATATGTAGAAAAGTATATGTTTACACGTGTCGTATCTGTACCGGGTAGATTTGGTATGAGAACAATCACCGAGAAGCCAGCGGTAGCATCGACCGAGGGAGATGTCGGAACAACGAGACGACAGTTCCTCGCAGCGAGTGGTGCGGCGGCACTTGCGAGCACGGCAGGCTGCCTCGGTCGGATTGCGAGTGCCACGACGAACATCTCAGTCTCGCCTGCTGGTGTGGTCCCCGGGGCACTGGCGAGCGGCGGCGTTGAGCAGTTGCAGTCGGGACTCCGCTCGTCCACCAGTCGGATGTACGACGTTGGGGACTGGCGAATCAAATCGAACCCGGCTACGATCAAAGCCAGTGGCCCACTTTCGACGAGTCTCGACATCGAGAGCTGGTCGGTAGATGCCATCCAGCCAGCACAGGATTACAACACGGTTCGCTCGAACAAGCGCCGTAGTACGTTCGGCATCATTCCGGACGATGTGGACGAGGACGACGACGAATTTGACGACCTCCTCGATGAGCTGTACGAGTACCTGGACGGAGAGCCAGTCATCGGCGAAACAATGACCATCTCACTTCCGGATGCACAGATTCCCCGGGGTCCGGCTCTCGTTGACGAGATCACGCCCGAGCGCATCTTCCAGTACATGACCACCGACCAGCTGTGTGTCGAGCGCGACGACACGCTGTGGTGCTGGGGTGACAACTCGTTCGAGAGTGTGAGCGCCGACGATAACGAGGTGTTTGCCTGGTCGTGGGGCGGCAGTCGTGCTGAGTTGCTCGTTCCCAAAGACAGCGGTCGGACGGTCGTGGGTCGCACACTCGGGGGTAGTGCAGTCGTCACCGTTCAGAACGATCCACCGGAAAGCGGCCGAAGTCGGGGAAGCGGTGCTGGCAAGGTCTCCATTCAGAGCACGAGTGGCCGCGGCGGCGGAGGAGCGGGTGGCATTGTCAGGATCACGGATTTTTCAATATCCGATGGCTGGGGTGAGGAGACCGAGTCCGATGGGGTCACCGTGACGCCGGTGATTGCTGCACCTGCGCTCGCGTTCCCCGAGGATGCACCAATGCCAATTCCGGCCGTGGTGTACGTCCGGCGCTGCAAGCACGAAGGTGAGTACATCTACACCGGCGGGTGGGTCGTCGACGACGGCGCACTCCACGAGAACTCCTGTACAATGCTCACGTTCCAGGGACCCAACGAGTTCGTGTCGTTCACGCCCGGGGACGTGGCCAGCGCGGACGCCCAGCGAGTACTCGGTGAGCGACTCCGCCGCAACGTTCGTCGCCACCCAAACGGGGCATCGCTGTACAGCGGCGCAGTCGACGAAGACCTGCTCCAGTCGCTACCCGAGGCGTTCCGTGAGGGCGAGGGACTGCGCGACGTCGTTGCACTCGTCGAGGAAACACTGCAACAGAACAACGGTGGACGCAACCCCCAGACCGGCAAAGAGATCCAGATTCCACTCCGCGATGGCTCAGTTGGGGATGACGACGTGCTGTACTGCATCGTCACACCATGCGACGGCACGATCGCTCATCTGGTCGATGCGGACGATACTGAGAAAGCTGACTCGATGGAGGCGTTTATCAGAATCGCCGGCCCAGACGAGTGAACCGATCTACAATTATGACGGCCTCGGCACTCATAGGGTTCATCACCAGACGAAAGGAACGGGTGGATGCCCGTCCGGCCCTCCGCCTTCAGAACCGCAGTTCTTCGTCATCGGCCACGCGACAGTACGGGTTCGTGAAGAAAACGGTTGTCGTTCTCTCCGAAAACTTCTTGACACGAATTGACGAACTGTAGCCATGGACAAGAAGGGACTGGGGATTATCGCAGTTTTGCTGTTTGTCAGCGTCTTTGCGTTCTTCTTCACCGCCCCAGTTATCGACCACAACTCCTCGGTTCAGCACAACGAACGGGTGGCTGCGACCGTTCTCGAAGCCGATGTCGATACGCGAGTCAACGACGGCGACAGAGAGTACCGGCCAGCAATCACCTACGAGTACACTGTCGACGGCGAAACCTACCAGGAGGACAACGTCTACCCGGGACGCTTCGACCGGTGGCACGACAGCGAATCGACAGCACGTGACGTCGCCGACCGATACATCGAGGGTAGCGACAGAAAAGCCTCCGGCGAGGGAGTGGCGGCGTACTACAACCCCGACGAACCAGGGGAGGCGTATCTCACCAACGAGGGGTGGCCGGGCTTCTGGTTCCTCTCGCTCATCTACGTCGTGGTTGCGCTGGCTGGCGGGGGTATCTGATTCGGAAGGGCTTCGCGCGATGGCGACAGCGCCAGCTCATCCAGAATACGCCGACCGAGCAGGCACAGTCGCTCTCTATCGGCCCCTCAGAAATCACCGGTCGTGCGGTGACGGCAGATGGAGAGCCGATCGAAGCACCGTTCTCCGACGACGAGTGTGTGCTTGCGTGTTACGAAATCAAAGAGTACGACACGAGTGGGGACAACAATAGCTGGAAAACCGTCGAAGAAGAGACGCTGTTCAAGCCGTTCTACGTCGACGACGGTACCGGAGAAGTGCTCGTGAGACCACACAGGGAGACGACGTTCGACCTCGACCCGGATGACTGGTCCGAGGAGTACGTCGACAGTTCAGAACGCGGCCCGGAGACAGTGCAGGAGTTCGTCACACGCCACGACTCCCTCGATTTTCCGTCTGACGCCGGAGGGAAAAGTAACGACCGCAAGTACCGACAGAACCTCATCAGAGAGTCCGAAAGCGTCTACGTCTTCGGTACTGTCCAGCCACGCGACGAGGACGACGTCGATATCGGTTCAGCCAACGCCGACAGACTCGTCATCCAGAAGGTTCTGGACAACTCGATGCAAGAGCCGCTGTTTCTCATCTCCGACGACGAACCGTCCGGACTCATCGAGCGCCGCAAGTGGGCGCTGTGGCGACTCCCTGTCGGGGGGTTCTTCCTTGTCGCCGGGGTCGCGACCTTTCTGTTCGTCGTCGGCCCACTCCTGGGCATCGAGATACCACGGATGTTCGACGGGCTTATCAGTGATATCTCCTGAAACTGTCGGACGAAAACCGGACAAAATCCGGACAGAGTGTCACAACTCGATGCGTTCGACGAGGTTGTCGTCTCCCTCCCGGGTGTTGATGGCGACGATGCGCATGTGTTCGGAGAGTCCCGACCGGTCGATTTTCTTTTTCAGGAGGCTGTCGACCTGGTAGACTCCTGCGGCGTTTCGCATCTCGATTTCGACGAGCACTGCTCGGTCGACGTCTGGTCGGAGCGAGACGCGCTCGATTGCCTGACTGGACACCGTGTTGATTCCCCGTCCGCCACTCTCGTAGGGGACTCGTGAGCGACCACGCTCCATGTCGAGGGCGTCGGCAACGCGGACGATACCTGCTTCCAGCGTCAGGGGTGTCTCCGAGGAGTGGTGACAGATGATTGTATGGAGTACTTCACCTTTCATCCGCACAGTGTCTGCGAGTCCGTAGAACTCGGGCAGGATACGGTCGAGAATGTCCGCAGCGAGTGGAACCGAGTAGTAGGCGTGGTCCTTGCGGTGGACGACGTGGCCGATGTCGTGAAGGATTGCACCCAGAGCGACGATAACCGCCTCGTCTGCCTCTTCGAGTCCCTGGTCTGTCGCGCCGTTGAACTCGACGTTTCCGCGTTTCAGCAGCTCGTACAGACAGAGCGCCCGGTTGCGGACGATGTTGATGTGTTTCGTCCCGTGGTCGTTGTAGCCCATCCGGTCGACCGGATTGACGTTCTGTGCGTCGAGGTACGTCGTAATCTCCTCGTCGTCGTCGACGAACTCGAGAACCGCGTTGACACGCTCGTCAGGAAAGGCGTGGTCGTCCACGGGGTCGTAGTACATCAACTCCTCGTCTGCTGTCTTCCGTGGAGAATCAGATTCGTCGTTGCTCATACTCGAACTGATACTGACGGACAGAAGTTCCTTGCGTTTGATGTTCTCTCGGCCGCTATCTGGCGATCAGGCTGCTGCGTCAGCGACAGCGGCTTCGACTTCGTCGTAATCAGGTTCACTTCCGGGTTCATCTGAGACCCAGGCGTAGGTGACCGTTCCCGTCTCGTCGATGACGAACACTGAGCGGGTCGCGGTGTCCTCGATACCCAGTGGTTCGAAATCCGTGGCCACGCCGTAGGCGGTGACGAGTTCGCGGTTGATGTCGCTCACGAGTCCGAACGAGAGCCCAAGCTGGTCGCGGAACTCGGCGAGAGATGAGGGTGTGTCGATGCTGATGCCGTACAGCGTCGCGTCGTGGCGGGTCAGCGCCTCGAGGCGGTCTTCGAACGTCCGGAGTTCGTGGCTGCAGAGACCGGTAAAGGCCGCTGGAAAGAACGCGAGGACGACCGGTGCGTCTGCTTCGAGCGTCTCTGAGAGGGTTGTCAGTTCGACTTCGTCAGTCACGAGTGGTGCAGTGAAATCTGGTGCGTCGTCACCTGCTGCAATCATACGTCGTCAGTTCGACCGACTGTACAAGACGGTTACGAACGTACAGTCTGCATAGTGCGTACCAGCTACTCTCGGAGGCTGGTCAGAGCAAAAAGACTATAATCAACAGTTGGCAAAGTGAGGGTAGAAATGGTAGGCACACTCGTACCGCTGTTTGGGCCAGTCCCTGGCGGCATGGAGATGGTCGTCATACTGATGATAGCCGTTCTGCTGTTCGGCGCGAACAAAATCCCGAAGCTCGCACGCTCGACTGGACAGGCGATGGGAGAGTTCCAGAAAGGCCGCACACAGGTCGAAAAAGAGCTGCAGGAGATAGAAGAATCAGCTGACCCGGAGGCAGAACTCGACCTCGACGACGACGAAACCGAGTACATGGACCTCGACGAGGAGACTGAGACTGAGACCGAACGGACCGAGGAATCTTCGAGCTAGATTTCGTCGCGGTCGGTGAACGTGTAGCGACGGGCGATTTCACCGTCTTCGAACTCGTGGAAGTCCGCGAAGTCGAACTCGACGTCGGCACCCGCCTGTCGACCACTGAACGTTCCCCGGACTGCAACGGTATCGCCAGCAACGACGACCGTGTAGATTTCGTGTGAACCGTCTTCCAGCGGGCGCTCCTTCTCGTAGAACGTTCTAAGTGCTGGCTTACCTTCGATCGCCTGCTGACCCGGGCGCTCGTATCTGACGTCGTCAGCGAATAGAGCGACGAGGTCGTCGTAGCGCTCAGCGTCAACCAGTTCGTAGTAGGTGCGGACGATGGAGTCGGGGTTCGCGCCGGTCATCGTGTCGCTGTACGGCTGCGTGCATCATAGTTCCTCGTACTCCTCAGGTGACGTCGCGTTCTGGAACGGTTTTGAGCTGACGCCGGACGCGGACGAGGTGAGCCGCGCCGAGCAGGCCATACACCGTGAGACACGAGGCGAACGCAATCGTCCCGAGTTTCCCGCCGGAGCCACCGAAGTACGGCATGGTGTAGACAACCACGAGTCCGACAATCGCGCCTGCAGGGAGAATCCAGTGCGGTCTCGGGATGCGCTTTGGCTCACTCATCCCGGCAAACGACGCGGCGAACACCCCGGCGGCCATCAACTCACCCGGCGCGCCGTGTACGAACGGTAACAGCACTCCGCCCAGCGCTCCGACGACTCCAGAGGCGAACACTGGACTCGGTGGGCGGTGTGCGTGCATCGAGAACGTCGCCACGGCCCCGACCATGGAGTAGCCGACGACGAGAAAGATAGTGAGCGCTCCCGGGAGCGGGTCGCTCTGGAACGTGCCTGACGTCGTCAGGATGGTCAGTGTTGCACCGACGAACGCAGTCGTTCCGAGTTTCCCGCCGATGCCGTGGAACACGGGCTGGGCGACGATGAACACGGCGCTGGCGAAGCCGCTCGCGAGTAGCGCGTGCCAGTACGTCGTGAACAACTCCGGGGACGTCATCCCGACGAACGCACCACAGTACGCGGACACTGCGTACTTCGGCGTGAGCAGTGCTGCGAGAATGCCGACGATGCTTGCCGAGACGATAGCCGAGACACCGAACTCGACCGTGATGGCGAGCGTCACCAGCGCGCCAGCAAACAGCGCGAGCGTGTTCTTGGCCATCTCGTCGTAGCTGGCCAACTGAACCTCGGAGGCTCTCACCAGTGCCCACCACTCGAAGCGGATTCCGATGAGCGCTCCGAAAGCGGCAAGCGCCAGCACTCCGGCGAACACAGCCGACTCTGCGTCCAGCGCTGCCCCCAGGACGCCGAGTCCGATTAACAGCGCCGCCGGAAGCGCGAGCGCGAGGAAGCCGACGAAGACGAG
>PUMG01000201.1 GCA_003551265.1 Halovenus sp. | reverse complement strand
TCCGCATACGAGAGTTGCTCGCGCACGATTTCGGGAATTGGACTGTCAGCGAACTCCTCTTCTCGCTGGCTGACGAACCAGGCGTTCTCTGCGAAGCGACAGGCATCGATGACGAGGCGAGCGTCGAGATCGTCCGCGAGTTCGCGTGCCTGGCGGACGTTTTCGACCGAGACAGGCTGTCCAGCGGCCGAGTTGTTCGTCACCGTCATGATAACTACCGGAATATGCTCAGGGCCGACAGACTTTGCGTACTTGCGTGCCCGTTCGACATCGAGGTTCCCCTTGAAATCTCCCGGCTGGTCACTCATCCACGCCTCCGGGACTGGACGGTCGACTGGTTCGCCACCGGCTTCGACGACGTGTGCTCTTGTCGTATCGAAGTGGGTGTTCGAGAGAATGATATCACCCTCGTCGATGAGCGCACCGTACAGCAGGTGTTCGGCTCCCCGTCCCTGGTGTGCGGGAACGACGTGTTCGAACCCAAGCACAGCGTCGACAGTCGACACGAGTCGCTCGAAGCTTTCGCTCCCGGCGTAGGACTCATCACCCCCGAATAGTGCGGCCCACTGCTCGGTGCTCATCGTCCCGGTTCCGCTGTCTGTCAACAGGTCGACGTACACTTCCGACGCGGAGAGACCGAAGACGTTGTATCCCGCCTCTTCGAGTGCTTCCTCTCGTCCGTTCCGGTCCAGAAGGTCTTTCCGCGAGACCATTGCCGATTCGTACATATCGGTGTCTCTTCGTCCGAGCGGCGTGAGTCTTTCCTGATAGCTCTGTCCAGCGTCAACACAATCTGGGCGGGTGTGTACAGTCTGGTCCGTCAGTACGCAGAGCTGGTAACGAACACGAGAGGGAGTATGGGACCTTCGACTCGATCAAGCGAACGCGATGGGAGTGCCGTTCGTATCGTCTTCGCTTCGCACCTTTTCGAGCGCCTCACGGAAGTCACCCATCGCTATTTCAGTCCGCTCGTCGCGGATTGCGAACATCCCCGCTTCCGTGGCGAGTGAGGCAAGTTCAGCACCCGAAAAGCCAGTCGTCTCATTCGCGAGCATCGGCAGGTCGACGTCATCGTGGAGGTTCATCGCGTCGGTATGGATTTCGAGAATCGCTTCGCGGCCGTCCCAGTCGGGTTCGGGTACCTCGATGAGGCGGTCGAAGCGACCCGGACGGAGGATGGCACGGTCGAGCATGTCGAAGCGGTTCGTCGCGGCGATGAGGCGGATGTTTCCACGCTTCTCGAAACCGTCCATCTCCGCGAGCAGTTGCATCATCGTCCGCTGGACCTCCGCATCACCGGAGGTCTTTGACTCGGTTCGAGTGGCCGCAATCGCGTCAATCTCGTCGATGAAGATGACCGACGGCTCGTGTTCCCGGGCCAGTTCGAAGAGGTCACGGACGAGTCGAGCACCCTCCCCGATGAACTTCTGGACGAGTTCCGAGCCAGCCATCTTGATGAACGTCGCATCCGTCTGGTTGGCGACGGCTCTGGCCAGCATCGTCTTCCCCGTGCCGGGCGGGCCGTGGAGGAGCACACCAGCGGGTGGTTCGATGCCGACTGCCTCGAACTGTTCGGGGTTGAGCAACGGCTCCTCGACGGTCTCACAGACTTCGAGTATCTGTTCGTCGAGTCCACCGATATCCTCGTAGGTGACGTCCGGACTCTGGTCGACTTGCATCGCCTGGGCTCTGGCGTCAGTCTCGGGGTTGAGAATCCGCTGAATCCCGAACGAATCGTCGATAGCGACGCGGTCACCCGCTTCGAGGTCCTCACGAACCGACACTGCCGCCTCGGTCAACACTTCCTGATTGTTCCCGTGTTGTTTGATGACGACGCCATCGTCGAGAATCTCTTCGGTCGTCGCAACGTAGAGCGACGACGATTTCAGGGTCTTGTTCTCTTCTTTGAACGATTCGACGTTGCTCACCAGCTTCTGTCGCCGCTGATGGGCGATGCGAAGCTGTTGTTTCAGTTTTTCGTTCACTCGCACGACATCGTGATAGTGGCTCTGAAGCGCCTGAAGCTTCTCGTCTGGAGACATGTCCGGATCCAGATTGAGGCGAGGACGCTCCGGGAGCGAAGGACTCCGAGACATCTGGTTACTCGATTCGTTCGCCCTGATAGAATAAAGGCTTTCGGGAGAGCGTCAGACAGAGTCAACAATTGTGCTACACGAGGGCGTCGAGTTCGTCGAGGACGTCGTCGTAGACAGCAATCGCCTGTTCGATAGGCGCTGGTTCGGTCAGGTCTACCCCGGCGTCCTGAAGCAACTCCAGCGGGTAGCCGTGGGAACCGCTGCTGAGGAACTCACGGTAGCGCTGTGCCGCTGGTTCACCCTCGTCACGAATCGCCTCGACCAGCGCAACGGCTGCAGAGATGCCAGTGGAGTACTGGAACACGTAAAACGCCCGGTAGAAATGCGGAATCCGCATCCACTCACGGGCGATTCGGTCGTCGAGTACTGCCGGTTCGTAGTAGTCGCCTTTGATGTCTGCGAAGAGGTCGTCGAGCGCGTCGGAAGTGAGTGGTTCACCCTGTTGTGAGCGCTGGTGGGCCCGGTGTTCGAACTCCGCGAACATCGTCTGGCGGAACAGCACGCTCCGGAAGCGTTCGAGGTACTCGTTGAGGACGTGCCGGCGGAGGTGTTCGTCCTCGACGGTTTCGAGCAGGTGATGAGTCAGAAGCGTCTCGTTGACGGTCGATGCAATCTCGGCGACGAACAGTGTGTAGTCTGCGTAGATGTAGGGCTGGGCGTCGGCAGCGAGTTCGGAGTGCATCGAGTGCCCGAGTTCGTGGGCGAGCGTGTACATCGAGTTCACGTCGTCCTGATAGTTCATCAGAATGTACGGCTGGGAGTCGTACGTCCCGCTGCTGTATGCGCCCGAGCGCTTGCCGTCTGTCTCGTAGACGTCGACCCACCGCGAGTCGAGCCCCTCGGCCATCCGGGACTGATACGCTTCACCGAGCGGTTCGACCGCCTCGACGACGTACTCACAGGCGTCCTCATAGGGGAGTTCCGGGCCCTCGTCCTCGACCATCGGAACGTAGAGGTCCCACATCTGGAGGTCGTCGACGCCGAGAATCTCTTGCTTGAGGGTCGCGTGTCTGTGAAGCGTATCGAGGTTGTCCCGTACTGTCTCGACCAGGGTGTCGTACACTTCGACAGGGATGTTAGGACCATCGAGTGCCGCCGCACGCGGGCTGTCGTAGTTCCGTGCCGTCGCGAGTTTCTCGTTTTTCTTGACGCTGTTTCGATACGCTGTCCCGACTGCGTTTCTGACACCCTCCCACTCGTCGAAGTACGCCTCGTAGACACGCTGGCGAAACGCCCGGTCGGGGTCTTTCAGCAAGCTGACGAAGTTACTGAGTGTAATCTGTGTGTCTTCACCATCGGGACCCTCGACCGTCGGGAACGTCATGTCCGCGTTCGAGAGCATGTTGTAGATCTCACCCGGTGCCCCGGTCACCTCACCGAGTTCCGCCAGCAACGTCTCGACTTCTGGCGAGCGTGTGTGTGGCTTCTGGCGTAGAATGTCGTCGAAGTAGTGTTCGTACTGTTCGAGACCTGGCTCGTCTGCCATCAGTGCCTGTACGTCGTCGTTGTCGAGCTGTTGAATCTCCGGCTCGATGAAACTCGTCGTGCTGTTCGCCCGCGTCGCCAGCGCCTTTGCGCGTGTAACCATCGCCTGCGCGTCGCTATTCTGTGTATTCTCGTCACTCCGCAGTCGTGCGTACGTGTAGACGTTCGCAACTTCGCGCATGAGACGCTCGTACTCCTCGAAAAAACGCGAGAGTGTCGCGGCATCATCTGTGAGTTGCCCCTCGAACTCGGCCAGACCCGGAACGTCTGACTCGACCGCCTCGTAGGCGTCTGCCCACTCCTCGTCGTCTGCGAACAGGGATTCGAGGTCCCAGCGATACGCCTCGTCTATCTCGCTCCGCTCGGGTACCGAACTCATCAGTACCGGCTTTGTCTGTCGCTTACCTAAGCCTTCCTCATACTGACGGCCCTGTTTGAGTCGCGTTCGAGAACAGGAGAGTTATGAGGCGGGCACGCATTAAGACGACGTATGGATAGTGAATCGGTCGAGAAAGACCTGCTTTCTATTCTGTCCGACGACCCGAAAGCCTCGGTCGGAGAGATAGCCGACCGGGCGGGTGTATCGAGACCGACTGCCCAGAAGTACATCAAGAAACTCGAAGACGATGGTGCAATCGTCGGCTACTCCGTCGAACTGAACCCGAAGAAACTCGACCATCAGAGCATCGCCCTCGTCGGCATCGACGTCGAAAGCGAACGGTACGTCCAGATTACCAGCGCGCTGCGCGACCTCAACTCGCTCGTCGCACTCTACACGGCCACAGGCGACCATATGCTGATGGCGAAACTCCAGGCTGACAGCAGCACCACCATCAACGAGATCATCAGCGAGGAAATCCTCTCCATCGACGGCGTGACTGCCGCCTGCCCCACGGTGCTTCACGAACGGATTGCGTGACTGACAGTCGAAACTCCTGTCGACGAATACATTCATTATTGAGACAGTTCTGCCTGCCAGTAACTGGCACTGACCTCCAGCACTCACCCAGAGGGTCGTCTGTGACTCTTTTCCGCCAGTTATGAACGACTCTATGAGATGGTTGCGAGTGTGAACCGCAAATACATTGAATGTCGAAAACCGCCATACTACAATCCAAAAGATAAGAAAGATTTAAATACTTACACGGCTAACGTGTAGTTAGTATGGACATCAACAGTACGCTGAGAGAGCAGGGACTCGAGACCCGTCGATTCGAGTACGACGACCGGACAGAGTTCGTCGTGGATTTCGGTCTGCGGGGTGATGCGACCGTCGAAGCGGTCGGAGACACCGCCATCGTCATCGTCGACGGCAAGCAGTACGACATCGACATCGACGAGGGTGCGCAAGTGTTTATGAACAATGGCGTCCTCACTGTAGAGGTGAGAGAATGAAGCTAACTGTCAAACCACTTAAACAGAAGGACGCGGGCCGTGGACTGGCAGCGGTCGACCGGCACGCGATGAGCGAGATGAGCCTCGAGAACGGGGATTACATCGTCATCGCGGGTGAAGCCGGTCGGAGCGTTGCACGCGTCTGGCCCGGCTATCCGGAGGACAGTGGCCATGGAATCATCCGCATCGACGGCCGCCTCCGGCGGGAGACGGGAACCGGTATCGACGACTCCGTCCGTGTGGAGAAAGCGGACGTCCAGCCCGCGCGGACGCTGACGGTTGCGCTGCCCCAGAACCTCCGGGTTCGGGGTGACGTCGGTCCGATGATTCGGCAGAATCTGAGCGGACAGGCAGTGACCGAGGGACAGACAGTACACGTCTCGTTCGGGCTCGGTCCGCTCTCGTCGATGTCGGGTCAGAAGATTCCGCTGCGAATCGCAGACTCCAGTCCTGGTGGGACTGTGGTCGTCACCGACTCAACGGAGATAACCATCAGCGAGCAGCCTGCTGAGCAGATTGCAGATGCCCAGGAAGCACAGGCGGCAACCCCGAGCATCACCTATGAGGACATCGGTGGACTCGACGGCGAGCTAGAGCAGGTTCGTGAGATGATCGAGTTGCCGATGCGCCACCCCGAACTGTTCCAGCAACTCGGCATCGAACCGCCCAAGGGTGTCCTCCTCCACGGCCCGCCTGGCACGGGGAAGACGCTGATGGCACAGGCCGTCGCCAACGAGATTGACGCCTACTTCACCGACATCTCCGGTCCGGAGATCATGTCGAAGTACTACGGCGAATCCGAAGAACAACTCCGCGAGATATTCGACGAGGCGACCGAGAACGCACCTGCAGTGGTGTTCATCGACGAGATAGACTCGATTGCACCCAAACGTGGCGAGACCTCGGGCGATGTCGAACGGCGCGTCGTTGCCCAGCTCCTCTCGCTAATGGACGGATTGGAAGACCGCGGACAGGTCATCGTCATCGGGGCGACCAACCGTGTGGACGCACTCGACCCGGCGCTCCGCCGTGGCGGTCGCTTCGACCGTGAGATCGAAGTCGGCGTCCCGGACAGAGACGGTCGCAAAGAGATACTGCAGGTCCACACCCGTGGAATGCCGCTCTCTGACGGTATCGACCTGGACAAGTACGCCGAGAACACCCACGGCTTCGTCGGTGCCGACATCGAGCAACTCGCCAAGGAAGCTGCGATGAACGCACTCCGGCGGGTGCGCCCACAGCTCAACCTCGAAGAGGACGAAATCGATGCGGAGACGCTCGAAAAGTTGCGGGTCACCGAGCGCGATTTCAAGCAGTCGATGAAAGGAATCGAACCGTCGGCGCTCCGTGAGGTGTTCGTCGAGGTTCCCGACGTCACCTGGGACGACGTCGGTGGTCTCGGTGACACCAAAGAGCGCCTGCGCGAGACGATCCAGTGGCCACTCGAGTACCCCGAGGTGTTCGAGCAGATGGACATGGAAGCTGCAAAGGGTGTGCTGATGTACGGTCCACCCGGAACCGGGAAGACGCTGCTGGCGAAAGCCATCGCCAACGAGTCCAAGAGCAACTTCATCTCCATCAAGGGTCCGGAGTTGCTCAACAAGTACGTGGGCGAGAGCGAGAAGGGCGTCCGCGAGGTGTTCGAGAAGGCTCGCTCGAACGCACCGTCGGTGGTGTTCTTCGACGAAATCGACTCCATCGCGACCGAGCGTGGCCAGGGCATGAGCGATTCGGGCGTCGGCGAGCGCGTCGTCTCCCAGTTGCTGACCGAACTCGACGGCATCGAGGAACTCGAAGACGTGGTGGTCATCGCGACGACGAACCGTCCCGACCTCATCGACAACGCGCTGTTGCGGCCGGGTCGCCTCGACCGCCACGTCCACGTGCCGGTGCCTGATGAGGATGCCCGCAAGCGGATCTTCGAGGTCCACACGCGCAACAAGCCTCTCGCCCACGATGTCGACCTCGACGACTTCGCCGCGAGAACGGAAGGCTACGTCGGTGCCGACATCGAGGCCGTCTGTCGCGAGGCGTCGATGGCTGCATCGCGGGAGTTCATCAACAGCGTTTCCCGCGAGGAAGTCACCGAAAGCGTCGGAAACGTCCGCGTGACGGCCGACCACTTCGAGCACGCGCTCGACGAGGTCAAACCGAGCGTCGACGACGAGACCCGCGCCCGCTACGAAAAGGTCGAAGAGAAACTCGACACCGGAGCGCCCGGTACGGACGACAAACCGGAAATCGGCCGGACGTTCCACTAGGTGAAACTCGACGCGACACAGCAGGCATCGATCACTACTTCCTTTCGACCAGCCTTTATATCCATTCGGGACGTAGCGTCTACCCAATGACTGAGATAGTGTCGACAGAAGACACTCTTGGTGGTGCGCCACGGATTAAAGGAAGGCGTATCGGTGTCCACCACATCGTGAAACGGGTGATTGATGCGGGAGAACCGCCAGAACAGGTTGCCGCTGACTATGGTCTCGATATTGCAGACGTTTATCGCGCTCTGGTGTACTACTATGATCACGCAGAGGAGATGCGGCAAGTCCAGGCCGAGCGTCAGGCCGTTCCTGAAGGTCTTGCAGTCGTTCGTGGCCCCGAAGATCTCACTTCGAAGACTCGGTCAGAGCCCGAAGCATGAGACTGCTGGCTGACGAACATATTCCACCAGCTATTGTTTCTGCTCTCCAAGGAGAAGGGCATGATGTTGCTGTCGTTGGCGATGATGTTGATCTGGGAGCCGAAGATGCAGTTGTCTTAGACTATGCGCGTGGTACCGACCGTCCCATCTTAACTGAAGATACCGATTTTCGTGGTGCCGATCCCGAACTGGACGTTGTACACCATCCTGGCATCCTCGCGTGCGATACGTCCGCTTCACCCGGAGAAATCGCAGCGGCAATTCGACGAATAGAGCGGTACACTGACTGCCTTACTGGAACCGTTCTCTACGTCCCAGGGGAGTGGACTTGACCACCTCCCACGACTGAAGTCAGTGGGATTCCTCCGTGGGTAATCCAACCAGCTGGTTACCCCGGCTGCGAACTTGCGGGTTTGCTGAGGCTGGGTTGGTCGAGCGAACGCGACTGTTCCCCAAAATCGCCGGGTATCCAGTCGTGTTCGTTCCACTGCCAGTACGCCCCCTCCGTGGGT
>PUMG01000204.1 GCA_003551265.1 Halovenus sp. | reverse complement strand
CTTGGTGGACGTGCTTGCTTCTCGCTGCTCAGGCGAACGGACCGTTTCTGATTCTTTGATGTAGCCGCCTTCTGTTTCGCACGAACTCGCTTGACACCACAGTCGGGACAGCGGCTGTTGCCACCGAACGGTGCTCCACAGTCCGCACACAGTGGACTGCTGTCCGACGGCGAATCGACCACTGCAAGCCAGTCGACCCCGCTAACTTCGGATTCTTTGTACTCCAGCACCGTCGAATCCAGCTCGAGCGCGATTTTCGATAGCGTTCTCGCCTCCGAAACCGGCCGTTCCGTCGCTATCATATCCATCGGTAAATATTGGTGTTCCACGGCAACAAATATCAGGTGGCTGTATCAACGACCGTCCCAGACGACACGAAACACCTCGACACTGATGGTTTTCGAGTCCTCGCTGTGGAACTTGAACGCGCGGGGCAAAGCACACTCGGCTTCGAACCCGTGTGTTACTGTCCCGCCAGCGTCCGCCGCGAACGTCTCGACGAAGTCGGCACTGCCAGCGTTGTGAATCGAGTACGAGACATCTGCGAACGTCGCGGCCGCATCGAGAAACCTTCTGTCTGCGTGTCTGTTCCCCTTCTGCGCACCGAACGGCGGATTCATCATCACCGTCGTCAGCGTCGCGTCAGCGGTCGCTACCGAGGCGTTCGAGAGACAGAGCGGTGGCCGAGTTGCGTCCCCACGAATCCAAGAGATTGACACAGAAGGGGCGAGGCGACGCTCGTTCGCTCGCGCACTCTCCAGTGCATCGCCATCCCTGTCGATACCGACAACAGCGCGGGGATGGGCGTCACAGAGTGCTGTGGCGAGAGCGAGCATTCCGGTGCCACACCCGAGGTCGACGATTCGCCGTCCGGTGATGTCACCGTGCAGTGCTGCCGTGTGGACGAGCGTCGCTGCCAGGTCCGCAGGCGTCTGGTACTGTTCGAGTTCGATACGGGGATTGTCGAACCCGCTGACTCGCTCCAGTGTGACCGCCAGTTCGCGTCTGTTCGACATCGTATGCAGGATGCAGCGCCAGCGTCACCACGTTCCGTGGAAGGTGTCGAATTCGAGCTGGTCGAGCGGTTTCTCACCGATGGCAATCTCGTACTCACCGGGAGTGAGCATCGGAGCGGGGAACTGTGGGCCGTCGTCGGTCGTGATGCGTGGACATCCGGTGTTCACGTAGGCGTCGAGTCCGAAGTTGAGCAACCGGTCGGGCGTGATTTCGTCCATCGTGATGAGGTAAGCGTCGTCGTTCTCCTCGACGATCTCCTGGGCGCGCTCCCAGCGACCCTGGCCGATTTTGGTGCAGAAGATGACACCCCACGTCTCGGCATCCATCGCCTTGTGGACTGTCGCATAGCGCTGTTTCATGAACTGCTCGGTGTCAGCAACGGTAACTGCGTTGTTCACCGGGTCCGCGATGACGACGTGTTTTTCGGGGTGTTCCATAGCGAGTCCGAGCGGGTGGAACTTCCCGCCACCGACGTAGAGTATCTGGTCCGCCGCAACGTCCGCGGAGGCATAGTTACACCCGAGTACCTGTCCCTCGTGAGTCAGTCGGTCGTCACCCCGGCGAACGTGAACTGTGTATCCCCGGTCTTCGAGATACTCACGCATCGCGTCGAAATGGTTCATGTGCTGGGCTGTGGTGACCAGACCAACGTCAGGGTCCTCGTCTGGAGGGGCGAGCTCTGCGTCGAGCGCGCGGTCTATGATAGGGAAGACGTCGACGTTCGAAAACAGCGGGACGTAGATGATTTTGTCCGACTCTTTCATCGGCGAGTGGCCGAAATGAACGAAGACGTCAGTCCGTTTCATCATGTACGTGTCGAGGTCGCAGGCACCGTAGCAGGGCTGACCGGAGATGAGAACCGAAACGTCGTCGGGGAGACTCTCACGGAGGTCGTCAGCCACTGCCGGGCCGCGGCGTTTGAGACCCTCGGGGAACTGGAGACCGACCGTCGACGCGTTGCGTTCGTTGACTGCCTCGACGATACGGTCGAGTTCGTAATCCCACTCCCTGTCGTGTTTCAGCGACATCCCCGTCTTGCGGAGGTCTCCCTCTGTTCGCTCGCTTGATTGCTGGCTCATTGGACTGTCTTTCTCACTCGACGAGTAAAACGACGGCGTTTTCAACGGGAGTTCCCAGCGTCACTCCTCTCGTCCCTCCCGATACTCCGCGAGCGGAAGCTCCGTTCGTTCGTGAATCGCGGTCAGTTCGTTGTGTGTGCGTTCGAACTCGATGTTAGCGATTTCGACGGTTTCGTTGTGAGAGGGCACCCGTTCCTGTCCGAGGGTTTCGTTTCCATCCTCGACGACGATGTCGTAGAACTCCTCAGCAGGCTGGATGCTGACACGCGTTCCGTTTATTTTGGGTTCGGCAGTTGCCGGGTCGGACTCGAAGAGGAGTCGTTGCTCGTCGTCGACCTGCCAGTGCTGGCCGAACACGTTGTACGTCGTCTCACCACCCGCAACCTCCCACTGCGTGCGATTTATGATGACGACCTCACGCCAGGTCGCATCGCCCACAACGACGACTGCTCGACCGTCGAATGCGAGTTCGCTGCGAGGAGTATCGAGCGCCCAGACGTTTCGTTCGTCGCTCGTCACCACGACGCCGCTCATCTGGACAGAGAGAGCCTCCTGGAGAACTGGCAGGTCGATTGCAGTGTAGCGGTCCTCGACACCCTCGGCGTAGGTGACGGTGTAGCCGTCGATTTCGATGCCCTGCTGTGTCTCTTCTCCCGAGGTGACCGGGACGAGGTTGTACGGAATCCCAAACAGTGACACGACGACGACGATGAACACCAGCACGCTGATTGCGACCGTCTGGAGCGGAATGTTGAGTCGCTTTCTGGGTAACGGAATTCGATACTCCTTCGAAATGACCGCCAGCGCGACGACAGACGCCAGAATCAGAACTGCTGCCGCACCGACACCTCTGAACAGAACGAACTCTGCCTCGCCGAGATACCAGTAGATTGCCCACATCGAGCGAGTGACCGCGAACACGAGCGCGGCAAACCAGATGTACAGCAGTTTGGGTGACACCTTCCGATACCGAAAGAGCATCACCGCGAGCAACACGCCGACAACCATACCGAACAGGTGGCCCTGCAGCGCTGTATCGGCCCACGAAGGGGTGACGAACCGCGTATCGCCCTCTGCGAAGCCGAGCGGACTTCGAAGACTGCTGTAGACGAGGTCGAGCGCCTGAAGTCCAACGATTGCGCCAACGCTGAGCAGTGGACGAGCCACGAGCGCGAACCCTGCAAAGGCGAATACGACGCCCGAGAACCCAATAATCGCCCCCGGAACGAGCAGGCTGTTTGCGAGTCCAACGAGGAACGTGGCAGAGACGAATACGCCGATCCGTGCGAACGGGTTGGTTCGCCACGACGAGAACGACTGCTGTCCCCGCCCCGTCGGGTAGTGTCCCCAAGCGTACTCGACGATGGACGCGAACGCGACTGTCGCCAGCAAGTTCCCCGTCAGGTGAGACTCGCTCGCGTGTGAGAACGCCGAGAACAGGATACTCTGGGGATACCACAGCGACCACGACCGAAACCCGACGACGTTGGGACCACCCGGTTCGCCTGCACCCTGAATCAGGTGGTAGACAGCGTAGACGCTGACAACCACGATGATGGTCCCCCACGGAACACCGAGGATGAATCGTTTTTGAAGAGGATTTATCTGGCTGCTGTTTTCGTCGTCGAGGCGGGTGACGATGACGTACGAGAGTATCAGTGCAACGACGAGCGCGACGACACTGACCCGTTCGAGCAGCGGCCCGTACTCACTGATGAGTTGACCCAGCGCCATTCGATACTACTCAACGACGCCGACGAAATAAATGCACAGCGGTTTTCGAACCTCCCTTCGTTTACATACCATTACGTGACACATACCTATCGAGCGCGTCTCGACGACCGTCGAGAACGCCGAAGCGCTCGTTTCGCCGGCGTTCGAGCCACCGAAGCAGACGTGCCGCCCACTCGAGTTTCCGGTGCTTTTCTGCACTGACTGCCGGGTCGTCGAACTCCCACCCGGGGAAGACGAGACGGGCCGCCCCGACTGCGTCGGCGAGAAACGCAGCACGGTCGCCGTCGGTGAATCCACCGTAGTTTCTGACAGGACCGTTCGGGCTGGCCTGCGTCGTCGGGATGACCGACCGTACCTCGAACCTCGGGACGTGTAATTCGAGCAATGGAACGTTATCGCCGTGAGCGTGAACGGCGACTGGCGTTCCCTCAATAGTCAACTCCCGTGCGGTCCCAGGCGATTTGTCGAGGTCAGTCACCATGCAGTCGATGTGAAATCCCACATCCCTGAGCCGTCTGGCAGCATCCGAGGCAGCGACGATACTGGTTGCGGTTTCGACGACATCGAGTTCGTCTTCGAGCGTCGACGCCGCACCCGCGACGGCGACAGTCTCGTCCGTGAAATCGAGGTGAGAGAGTGCATCATGCTGTCTGCACCGTTCGTTCTCACTCGTCATCTCCTCCAGCACTGCGAGGAGTACGTCGCGGGCGTGCTCGTCTCCCTGTCGGTCGTATCCGAAATCGGCCAGAATCCGCTCGTAGACCGGTTCCCACTCCTCGAAATCCATCACGGCAGTGTTGGCTGTCCACTTGCATACCTCTTGTTATAGCTGTGGCTCAGGACGTGTGTTCCATATAATCCGGGTTGAGCCGAAGAGACACACTGAACACCCCTGCCCATGTGCCCTTTCGGCTGTCACTTGCTGGTTTATGCTCTTACGGTATAAGCTTTCTTACCGAACCCGTCTATCATGTTAGTCACTGTCATACACGAGATGCTATCGCTCACGCCTCTCTATCCGGTGGTTTTTGGTCCCTGGCCGTCCACAGATGTACAATGACATCGGAGTCGTTTGGTGGACAGATTGCAGTCGCAGTCGTCGGTGCGGAGACCCCGGGCAACGTCGGGACCATCGCTCGCGCGATGAAGAACTTCGGGCTCTCGGAGCTGTTACTCATCGACCCGCCCTCACTCGACCGGAATGGGGAAGCGTACGGATTCGCTGGACGTGCTCGTGAGGACGTACTCCCGAACGCGACAGAGACGACGTTCGAGACGCTCGTCGAGGAGTACTACACTGTGGGTTGTACTGCAATCACGAACGAGGACTCCAGAAGTCACGTCAGATACCCAGCCGTGACAGCCAGTGAGCTATCCGACCATCTCTCCGGTCTTGATTGTGACGTAGTACTCGTCTTCGGCCGTGAGCGGGTTGGGCTCACGAACGAAGAACTCGGACAACTCGATACGATCTGTTCGATTCCCGCGAGCGCCGCCTATCCCTCGCTCAACCTCGGACAGGCCGCAACCATCATCCTCTACGAACTGCAAGCGCTCACGGTCGACGCGACACAACACCCCGACGAGTTACACGAGCGCGCGTCACCAGCCGAAATAGAGCGTCTCTACGAGCAGTTCGAGGCGTATCTCGTCGCAATCAATCATCCCGAGCCGAAGCGAGCGAAAGCACTTCGGATGTTCCGACGGGTGCTCGGACGCGCCCATCCCACGCCGCGTGAGGTGCGAACCCTGCAGGGTCTCCTCCGTCGTGGAACTGAGCGAAGCAAAAGCTGGGAACCCGACTAGTAGCCTAGGATCGACGCTGAATCTCCTCGCGGAGCACGTCGCTGACGACATCGCCGTCTGCCTTGCCACGGAGCGCCCCCATACACTCTCCCATCAGCCCAGAGAACGCGGCCATTCCCTCCTCTTCGACCTGAGCGGCGTTGCGCTCGACGACCTCGACGACTGCCTCGCGTACGTCGTCTTCACCAGCGCTCCCGAGACCGTGGGCGTCGGCCGCCTCGCGAGCAGCGAGTGACGGGTTCTCTGCCAGCACCGACAGCAGTTCGGGAATCCCCTCTCTGGCGAGGTCGCCCTCGGCGACGAGTTCGAACACCGCTTCGAAGTGCTCGTCAGTGAGGTTCTCGACCGGGACACCGTCACGTCGAAGCTCTGTCACAGTCGATTCGAGCGTGCTGGCAGCGAGCGTCGGATCGACACCAGATTCGACCACCCGCTCGAACAGGTTCATCTGGTGACCGTAGGCAACCTGCGATGCCAGTCCCTCGTCCAGACCGTACTCCTCCTGATAGCGCTCGACTTTTCGAGTGAGCAACTCCGGCGTCTCCACCTCGCTAGGGTCCGGTTCGACCGGAGGCACGTCCGTCTCGGGATACATCCGTGCAGCACCCGGCAGCGGGCGTAGATAGCGTGTCGTCCCGTCGTCGTTTGCACCCCGGGTCTCCTCCGGAACGCCCTCGATGGCCGTCGCCGCACGGGTCGCGACTGCGTCGATAGCGAGCCTCGCAGTCTCGGAGTCGTCGGCAACCAGCGCGACCGCATCCGACGAATCTGCGCCGACTGCCTCCCGAACAGCCACGACTTCTTCGTCGGTGATGCCGTAGGCCGGGAGTTCGTCGGTGTGGAAAATTCCACCTGCACCGTGGCGCTTTGCGTGGTCAGAAAGCTCTGTTCCGAGACGTCTGTCCGGCAGTATCTCCCGACCAACGATGCCGTCGAATCCCTCCAGTACGAGTGCCATCACCACACCTCCATCCGAGAGTGCACTTCGGATGACGCCGCTCTCAGTCTCCTCGAACACTGCCGAGACCTCCTGCGGTTCGCCAACGGCTGCATCCCGCTCCTGGAGTGTCGTAGCAATGTCGACGAGTTCGGCCTGGCGGCGAGCCTCATTGTGGACGATGTCGTCGATGTCGTCGAGGCTCTGGACGCCCTTGATTTCGACGCGAGCGCCGTCGGCGATGGAGACGTTGACGTCCTGACGGATGGTTCCGAGTCCGCGTTTTACCTTGCCGGTCGAGCGCAACAACATCCCGATGCGTTCGGCGGCCGCTTTCGCCTGTTCTGGCGTCCGAATGTCGGGCCGCGTGCCGATTTCGACCAGCGGAATCCCGAGTCGGTCGAGGCTGTAGCGGACGCCGTCTTCGGTCTCCTCGACCCGCTGTGCACTCTCTTCTTCGAGCATCAGGTCCTCGATGCCGACGGGACCGTCAGGGGTCTCGATGTGACCGTCGACAGCGACTTGCATCGTCCGCTGAAAGCCCGACGTGTTCGACCCATCGACGACGATTTTTCGCATGACGTGAACCTGGTCAGCGACCGTCATTGAGAACAGCTGCGCGATTTCGAGCGTCGTTTCGAGCGCCTCGCTGTCGACCCGCCTCGGCGGTTCGTCGTCCTCCTCGACGAGGCAGGTGGTGTCGTAGGCCAGATACTCGAACTCACGGTCGACGCGGCTCTCCTCCAGCGCGGCCTCGTCCAGTTCGCCCAGTTCACTCTTCGTCGGGTGGAGATACCGCGTGAACGTCCGTGCCGCTTCCGCAGGCTCACGCAACCTCGTCGGACACGAACAGAACAGTTTCGTCTCGGTGTCCAGTTGCTGGTGAATCTCTAACCCCGCAACCAGGCCCAGGTTCTCGTAGTCGAACTCACTCATTGTGTGCTTCTGAGACACCGACAGGCAAAAAACGTACTATCAGTCCCTCACAGAGTTCGGTACTATACCGGTCGACAGAATCTGTGATAGATTCTCGACCCGCCCGTGCCGTGTGAGAACTATCAATTGTTCCGTCGACCGGTATAACAGTGTCTCACCCCGAGAGACCAATCACAATTCTTTTGAACACAACTGACTGACTGTTCAATCAGGATATGCGAAGAAAATCGAAGGGCCTGCGAGTGTACGTGTGTGCTTCTGAGACAGAGTATCGTATCTGGTCGTAAGTATCGAAGCGCTATCTGTGAGCTGTTGAAACTGTAGACGAGTGTGTATTAGCGAGGCAACACATGGGAACTGACTCCACCGACCGGTCTGTCGACGTCGTCGACGGCGACCTGTTCAAGCCGCTGTTAGTGCTCTCTGCACCTATCATCGGAAGCCAGGTCCTGCAGGTCGGGTACAACCTCGCGGACACGTTCTGGGTCGGTCGACTCGGGCCGGACCCGGTCGCAGCACTCGGGTACGCGTGGGCGATCGTCTTTCTCATGGTGAGCCTCGGTATCGGACTCACTATTGCTGGCACTGTCCTCGTTGCCCAGAACAAAGGCGCAGAGAACTTCACTCAG
>PUMG01000081.1 GCA_003551265.1 Halovenus sp. | reverse complement strand
GGTTTCTCCAACAGTCTTCTCGACGGTTTCTCCAACAGTCCTCTCGACTTCTTTGTTTACTGCTGGTCCGACCTCTTTGCCAACAGCGTCCTGGACTGAGCGTTCGACGGTTTCGTCCATCTTTGCTCCGACTGTTTTCTCGACTGTTTCGTCGACACTCTTTTCGACGCTCTCCTGTACGGCTCGTGTCATCCACTCCGGGTCGAACCGTCCCATCTTCCAGGCGACGTGAATCACGTACCCAACCAGTACACCGACACCGAAAGCCACGCCAACCAGTCCTGGGCCGAGGACCATCACCACAATCGCGATGAAAATCATAAACCCATACAAGAGGTCGACGAGTGCATCGATACGAGCAGGATCCATACGTGACTCTTTTGCCTCCAGCTATATCGGTATATGGGATTGCCGATTGGGTCACTCTCTTCAGAATGTTCTATCAGACGTCGAAGACGACGTAGGCGAACCAGTCCTCGTCGCGTTCTGCAATCTCCATCTCGGAGTACGTGACTGCTTTCAGGTCGCGGGCTGTCACATCCGCGAGTGGGACTCCCCTGTAGCTTCCGGTGAACCGCCACGACTCGGGTTCACTCCCGATTTTCTCGACGGTTCCCTGGTTGTCAACAGGGAGAACGTCGCGGACATCGCGTTCGTAGATGAGTTCGTCGAGATAGTCGAACAGAAGTGCGTGTCGGGACTCCGCCGTGACAGAGATGTCGACGCGCTCGCCAGTCGTGGGCACGTCATCGCACATCGCAGCGGCCATGCCGTCGGCGACAGCCCCGAAGACACCACCGAGGGTGTCGGCCGTCGCTTCGACTGCCACGTCTGCGGTGTGCTCGCGGAGCTGGTACGCCATGCTTCACTGTTCACTCCGGAACGACAGGAGTTATTATTTAGCATTCCGTATCGGAGCACCAGTGAGCGTCAACGTCCGACAACAGGAGGTTGGGCCTGGAAGCGACGAGTTCGTCGACCAGGCGTGGCGGCTCAAAGAACAGATTCGCCGCCGAGAGGGCGTTCTCAACCAGCGAAAGAACTTCTTCACGAACGCCTACCGCCGCTCGAACGTCTACCTCTACGTCGACGAGACGAACGACCTGCTCATCGGGTTCGCCACCGTCCGCCGTGATGGGTACATCCTCTTTCTCGCGGTTGCAGAAGAGTACCGACAACAGGACTTCGGCAAACGACTCGTCGCGAAAGTTGCCGCGGAGTTCGGAAGAGTCACCTGTCACGCACGGACGACGAACCAGGGTGCGCTCGAGTTCTACCGTGCGCTCGGATTCGAGATCAAACGCCGCGTTCCGAACTACTACGAAGACGGCGGTGACGCCTACTACCTCCAGCTCGGCGAAGACGCGACAATCAGAGAGAAACTGGCGACGTTCCTCCGGCGCTGAGAAAGGTCCGTCGACTCCCCGTGGTTCGCCCACCACAAACACTATTGCGACTCTCGGAAAACGAACCCACGTGAACGAGCGGACGCTGGCGTACCTCCGCGGTCGGTTCGGAGACTACTACCGTCGGAGTGTCATCGACAGCCCACCGGAGGCAGATGCGCGTGAGTGGGGCTACGTCCCCTGGAGTGAGAGTCCCGGTGAGACGTACGTCCGACACAACTCGCTGCTCGACCTCGGTGACCTCCGGCAGTTCCTCGAACGTGAGCGTCCAAAACACGTCTACTTCTCCGCTGGCAAGTACGACTCCCCGAGTGAGAACACGATGGACGCCAAAGGCTGGCACTCCTCTGACCTTATCTTCGACCTCGACGCCGACCCCCTCCCCGGAACGTCGCCGGAGGACAGCTACGCAGAGATGCTCGCCGCCTGCAAGGACGCACTCTATCGGTTGCTCGAGTTTCTGCGCGAGGACTTCGCGTTCGAAGACCTCCAGATTGTGTTCTCGGGGAGTCGTGGCTACCACGTCCACGTACGCGACGACGGTATCCAGCATCTCGAACGCGACGGACGCCGCGAGATAGTCGACTACGTCCGTGGTATCGGACTCGACTTCGACGCACTCGTCACCGAGGAGACTGTCGACGGAACTGTCGGCCGAGAGAGTCCGGCGAACAACCGGTACCTCCCCACTGACGGTGGCTGGGGAGCGCGAATCCATCACTCGCTTCTCGATGTGATGGAGGAGGTTCGCGAGATGGACGAGGACGTCGCGCTCGCGTACCTCATGCGCTACGATGGAATCGGGGAGAAAAAAGCCGCAACAGCGTACCGGTTCGCACAGAACCGCTTCGTCGAAATCGAACGAGGAAATCTCTCCGCGCACAACGTCTTCGAGAACCTCGCCCAGCACTTCGCCAGCGATGTCGTTGCCGAGCAGAACGCCCAGATAGACGAACCAGTGTCGACAGACACCAACCGCCTCATCAGGCTCCCTGGCAGCCTCCACGGCGGAAGCGGACTCGCGGTGAGACCGATTCCAGCGGACGAACTCGACGCGTTCGACCCTCTCACGGATGCTGTTCCAGAGACGTTCACCGGACACGATATAACAGTAGAGGTAACAGATGGGGGCAATTTCGAACTCGGTGGCGATAGTTTTACACTGGAGGAGGGTAATCATACAGTTCCAGAGTACCTCGGCGTGTTCCTGATGGCACGCGGACGCGCCGAGAAGGGGAAAGAATGACACACGAGGCAGGGATACAATGGACCTGAACGAACTTCAGTCGGTGCGCGACCGGGAGCGCCAGACCGACAAGCTCCAGCAGTTGCGTGGGTCGTTTTACGCCGACGCGGGGGCGTTCATCCAGCAGTTGCGCGCGGAGCGCGAGCGTGCCGTCGAGCGCGCGGACGACCCGTTCGACTCGCCCGAGGTGCAACAGCTCACCGACGAAATCAACACCGCCCAGCAGACGGTTGAAGCAACGTACGAAAAGCGCGTCGGCAAGGTCGTGAAAGCCGCTTCCTTTGCGGCCGCTGACCTCCCTACGGAAGCCGACGGGATGACGACCGAGGAGCAGGCGCTGTTCGACCAGCTGGTCAGCGATATCAAGACCAACCGCGAGCACGTGCTGACGCTGCTTGATGGAAATGAGCCGAGTGGTTCACGGAAAGATTCTGATGGTCTGACAGAGGGCTCTTCGACGGAGTCAGAAACGCGCGAAGCGACAGACTCAGAAACGCACACCCCGCCGCACCCTGACTCCGACGCTTCGGAGCACTCGCCCAGACAGCACGTCCCTCCTGATGTACCACCCTCAGAGGCGAGCGCAGACGACTCCTCTCCAGCGGTCAGGACCGACGAGACGAGACACAAGACTCGAAACGAGGACGCTGGAGGAGTGGCCGCAGCCGACGTGATGGGTGGTGCTCGGGACGAGCAGACCACACCACCGGTGCGAAAAGACGGCGGAACAGACACCATCTCCCAGGAGAGTGCCGCCAGTCTCGACGCTCAGTCCCAAGAGCAGGTCGAACGCCAGCGAGTGCAGGTCGTCGAAGATGTCGATACGTTCGTTGGGTTCGACGACCGGGATTACGACCTCGACGCTGACGATATCGTCTCGTTACCTGAGACGAACGCCGACGTTCTTCTCG
Organism: Halovenus sp.; assembly: GCA_003551265.1. Lineage (GTDB taxonomy): Archaea > Halobacteriota > Halobacteria > Halobacteriales > Haloarculaceae > Halovenus. The sequence goes on along the minus strand of PUMG01000081.1, from coordinate 25,272 downwards.
AACGTGGCGTCGCCCGGAAACTCTGATTGCTGTCGGTTTGCTGTTCCATTTACTCCCAGCTGCTGGCCACAAAGATTTTGATACAGCACACGAAACGATACCAGCATGGTAGACCCTATCGGAATAGCTTTGATTGTCGGTGGTGCTGTGCTTCTGTTCTCCGGTGCAGCGCTGTCGGTCTACGGCGCGGCGTTGCTCGGGGCAGTACTCGGTGGCGGCGGTGGCTACCTGGTCGCGCCGACGATTGCCGGTGCCGCTGGTATCGAGGGCGCTGCTGGCGTTGCTCTCGCGGTTGGTGTCGGCGCTGTTGTGGGCATCGGAATCACGTACGTGCTGCTGTCGATGGCAATCGCCGCGATGGCGTTCGTCGTCGGCATCTACCTCGGCGTGGTCCTCGTTGACCCCGTCGTTGGTGGTGATTCGCTGCTGGTCTCCATCGCTGTCGGACTCGGAACGGGAATCGGACTTGCGTTCCTCGGGATGTTTCTCACCCGGACGACGATGGTTATCATCACCTCGTTCATCGGCGCGGCACTCGCCTCACGGTCGATTACGCTTGACGGGATTGCCGATGCCGCCGAAGGGTTCCCGACGCTCGACGGTCTCGTCTTCGATGCGACGGCACCGCTGTTTCTCGGTCTGTTCGCACTCGGTGTGCTCTCGCAGTTCGGTCTGTTCAAACTCGGATGGGTGGCCAAGCTCGTGACCATCCTTCCCGGAGCCACCATCCTGCGCGACGACAGGAAGGCTGCCGAAAGCTGAGGATTCTCAACCCGTCGACCGGTATAGTGAACACAGGCCGACCCGTTCTCATAGTATGCGTGTTCTGGTAACTGGAGCCACTGGATTCGTGGGGAGCCGTCTCGTTCCCGAACTGTGTGCCGCGGGACACGATGTCAACGTCCTCGTCCGCGACGTGACCACGTACGACGCGCCAGAGGAGGTCGCGGTGTTCGAGGGAGACCTGTTCGAACCCGAGAGTTTCAGGGACGCACTGGCAGGTGTGGAGGCGGCGTACTATCTCGTCCACTCGATGCGAGCAGGCCGCGACTTCGAGCGTCGAGACCGCACAGCGGCCCGCAACTTCGTGGAGGCGGCGAGCGACGCTGGCGTCGACCGCGTCGTCTATCTCGGCGGTCTCGGGGAGGAAGGTGACTCCCTCTCTGCTCACCTTCAGTCCCGTCGTGAGGTCGAGTCGGTGCTCGCCGACGGGAGTTACGACCTGACGACGCTCAGGGCGGCGATCATCGTCGGCGACGGAAGCGCGAGTTTCGAGATGGTTCACGACCTCGCGTGTCGGTTGCCGGTGATGGTGACTCCACGGTGGGTGAAAAACGACTGCCAGCCCATCGCCATCGACGATGTGGTGGCGTATCTCGTCGGCGTGCTCGACGCACCAGAGACGGCTGGAAACACGTACGAAATCGGCGGTCCGGACGTGTTGACCTACGGTGAACTCATCCAGCGTACCGCCGTGGTCGCTGGTGCTCGTCGCCCTCTCATTCTTCCGGTGCCGGTGCTGACCCCACGGCTGTCGTCGTACTGGATCGGACTGGTCACTGACGTGGACCGACACGTCGCCAGACCACTTATCGACGGACTCAGAAACCCTGTCGTCGTCACCGACCACGCTATCAGAGACCACGTCGCTGTCGAGTTGACGTCGTTCGATGACGCCGTCGAGCTTGCACTCGCGAACACACCGGACGTCAGGAGGAGTGGATGACAGAGCCAGAGTACGGAGAAGCGTGGGTGTACGAGGGTATCGTCGGAGCAGTTCCAGGTCTCGACCTCGACGCGAAAACCGCGCTGGTCCTCCAGTTCGCCGTCTTCGAAACTGCTGTTCTCGTACTCGCGTGGGTGTACGGACTCAGATGGGCCGCAATCGCTGGCACGGTTGCTGTCGTCGTGGCGACTGCTGGGAGTGCACTCATGGTGCGGATTGCCCGGGGAATCCGACGTCAGCGGACACCAGACGCCTACCGCAGACTGTTGTTCGGGTCGAACGTCGAAGTCGTGCTGGCGGTGTTTTCGTTCATCGCACTGATCACCTACCTGTTCATCATCGATGCTGGAGGAGAGCAGTTGCTAGAGACGCTGCTGGGGAGTGAGCCGCCAGCGCTGGCAGTGTTTCTCATGTTGCTTGTCGCCTGGGACGTCTGCTATCGTATCAGCACCGCCTGGTGGGCGGGCGTGGTTGCGCTGTGGCGCTCTGTGAGATTCCGATTCGACGATGACGCTCGCCGCGGGCTTCGACGCGTCGATGCCGAGACGGCGGCGTTCGGCGTCCTCCAGCTCGCGTTCGCTCCGTTTCTGGTCGGACAGCCGTTGCTGCTCGCGTCGTTGCTCGCGCACGTCGGCGCAGTTGTGGTGGTGACGACACTCGCCGTGGTGTTGCTCAGACCACCTGCAGAGAAATCTATCTCTCAGTCCGACTGAATCTCTTTGAACTGGGCGAGGAGGTCCTCGGTGGAGTCACCGCTCTCGTACTCGACGCGCCCGCGATACTCGTTGCGTTCGTCGTCGAAACTGGCGTCCACTTCACTGGTCATGCGCTCACGGCGCTCGTGCTCCTCTTCGTCATATGCTCCCATCGACATTGTGTAACACACTCACAGTTAGACACTGAGAACTATCAATGTAACGGTCAGCTGTGAACAGTTGACATACGTCCAGTATTCAGCTGGTTCGACGGACATCGAAAGACGGTAGTCGTGGTATGCCAACAGGGTCGTATGCGAATCAGCGTCATCGGCGGCTCGACGGTTACAGACGAACACTACGACAGTGCGCGCGAAGTTGGCCGTGAACTCGCCAGACGAGGGCACGAGATGGTCTGTGGCGGTCGAACAGGCGTCATGGAGGCGGCCTGTCGTGGCGCACAGGAACACGGCGGCCACACCATCGGCATTCTGGCAAGCAACAACCGGGAAGACGCCAATCCCTACGTGGATACGACCATCGTAACCGGAATCGGCAACGCCCGCAACGCGCTGGTCGTGCTCAACGGCGACGCCGCAATCGCCATCGACGGTAACACCGGCACGCTCTCTGAAATCGCACTCGCACTCGACTACGGCCGACCGGTCGCCGGACTCGACACCCATCGCGTCGACAGCGTCTCCGGTATCGAACACGTCGACACGCCGACAGCGGCCGTCGACTACGTCGAACGACTCGCTGGCCCATGACGACGAACAGCGACGGCGGGACGTACACACTGCTTATCGACCTCGCAGAACAGCAGCGAGTTGCGATAGGCGCACTCGGGACGCACACGTTCGAGCGTGGCTACTACGCCTACGTCGGGAGCGCGCTCGGTCCCGGCGGCTTCGCCCGCCTCGACCGTCACCGTGAACTCGCACGCGGAGAACGGGATACCCGCCACTGGCACGTCGACTACCTCCTCGGAGCCAACGCAGCAAGCCTCGCGGATGACGTGCGGAGTGAAGGCGTCGACGCCGAGTGTAAAGTCGCGAGGCTGCTCGCTGCTGAAGATGACACTCTCGACACACGGATGGGCGCGTGTGACAGCCACGACGTGTCCACAGGTGAGGGTGACACTCTCAGTTTACTCGACGGCAAAACTGTCCCAGGGTTCGGGTGTTCTGACTGTGGGTGTGACTCGCACCTGTACTTCCATCCCAGAGAAGCGGTGCTTCGCTCGGCAGTCGAGAGTGCGCACAGAGCAGTTCGGACGGGTTGACGCTGTTGAGGTCAACGACTCTGCACACAGTGTCCTGGGCTTGTCCTTCAAGTACAAGCAGACACTACCACGAGATGAGAGCACAGCCTATGCCAACCGGACAGACAGTACCAGAGACGACCCTCACTGACCCACTCAGCATCGGCGGCGTTGACCTGCCGAACCGCCTCTATCGCGCGCCGCTTCTGGAGTGTGCTGGCAACGGCCCTGACGCGGTCGAGACGTTCATCTCGGAACTCGAACCGACCGCAGAGTCGGGCGTGGGACTCATCTTTCAGGGCGCGAGCATCGTCACGCCCGATGGTGGGTGTGCCGCCCCGAACATGACGAGGGTGTCCGACCCGGCGTTCGTCTCCGAACTCTCGACGCTGACCGACCGGATTCACGACCACGGCTCTCGGATTTTCACCCAGCTTGCACACGGCGGTCTCCGGAGCATGAGCATGTGGCACGCCGAGTATCGAAAACGCCACCCGGAGGCTGTCCAGAAGGCAGTCTCGCGTCCGCCGTGGCAGCTTCGCCTCGCAGACCGTGCTGGGCTTATCGACCTTCGCCCGGACGTCATGTCGACGGCAGACGTGTACGAACTGGCTGATGCGTTCGGACAGGCAGCCGGGTACGCCGTCGACGCAGGATACGACGGCATCCACCTCTCGGGAGCGAACATGGGTATCGTTCAGCAGTTCCTCTCCCCGCACTACAACGACCGCGACGACGAGTTCGCCGACGGCGTCCAGTTCCTGCTCGCGGTGCGTGATGCCGTGCGCGAGCACGCAGGGAGCGTTCCGCTGGTGACGAAAGTCCCGGTCGAGACCGCCTCTCCGCCGTTCGTCCGCGAGCATCTGGAACTCGAAGAGAGCGTCGACATTGCACGACGGCTGGCGAACGCGGGATACGACGCGCTCGTTCCTGTCGAGGTGTCTGTGTACTGGGATATGAGCGTCATCAGAGGGGCCTATCCCCGGCGTGCGTGGGAAGCGACGGACCTGCAAAACGAGTACGCAGCCGTCTTTGGCGGACGCGTTCGTGCTCGGGGCGTTCGGTTGCTCAACCGTCTCGAAGCCCGGTGGTACGACCGCGAACCCGGCTGGAACGCCCGTTTCTGTCGGGCCGTCCGGGACGTCGTCGACGTACCGGTGCTGTGTGAGGGTGGGCTCCGTGACCGAAGTCACTGCGACCGGTTGCTCGGTGAGAGCTGTGACCTCGTCGGGATGGGACGACCGTTCTACGCGGAGCCACGCCTCGGGGTACGGCTGCTGGATGCAGGTGAGCGAGCGCTGTGTGAGAGCTGTAACAACTGCACGGTTCCGCAGGCGACGGGTGAGCCGGGACGATGTCGAACGCCAGCAATCGTCCGCGAGCGTGCCAGACTCGAAAAAGAAGGCGTCTACGACCGTCGCTCTGAGAAATAACGGAGCGACCCTCTAGTTCTCGGGGAGGGAGTCGATGAGGACGACAGCTTCCCCATCGATGACGATGTCGTCGTCTGCGTTGATAACTCTCGTCGTCAGCCGATACTGGTTGTGTCCGAGGTCCTCGACGATTTCACAGGCGGCCGTGAGTGTTTCACCGATACGCACCGGGTTGTGGAACTCGAGGTCCTGTGAGAGGTAGACGACGAGACCGGGAATACGCGCGAGCGCCGCGCTGATGAGTCCACCCACGAGGGTTCCGTGAGCGATGCGGCTTTTGAAGCGGGTCTGTTCGGCGAATTCGTCGTCGAGGTGGAGTGGGTTGGTATCACCGCTTACAGCGGCAAACCGTCGTACGTCGCCATCGGACAGCGTCTTGGTGAACTCGAATCGGTCACCGACAGACAGGTCTTCGGGCTCGTCAACCGTTTTTTCAGCGTCCCACTCCGGCAGGTCCTTGGCTGGCTCGATTCGCTCGACCGGCTCCTTTTTGTCGCGTTCGTTGGTTTCGACACCCAGTGCAGCGAGCGCGGCACGGTTCGCAGCAACCACGCTGTCGAACATATATGCCGACGTGTCTGTCCAGGTGTCAAAAAACATGTTCCGGTGCGATTCTGAACTCATTACACCCCTACCTAGGGGACATCCCATTATAAATGTGTGAGACTTCCACTCACGAGACTCGCGCTCAGGAGCGGTCACCCAATATTTATACGACGAGCGCGGCAACGAAGACCAATGACAGACGACAGTAACCGGCCAGCGGGACCACAGGACTTCTTCAAACTGTTCACCGAGACGGGTGAGCAGGCGGTCGAGACACAGCAAGAGCTGTTCAAGCAGATGCTCGGTGCGGGGATGTCCGGCGGCATGGACATGAACCAGCTCGGGGCGATGAGCCAGACCGCGACGTTCAAAACCCGCGTCCAGAGCGGCGGTCGTATCTCGATTCCTGACGCCGAGCGCGAGGCACTCGACATACAGGAAGGAGACATCGTCCAGGCCGTCGTCGTGCCGATTCAGCGTGACCGGGAAGAGTGAGGACAGCGGTCGATTCCTCCGGCAATGAAACCAATCAAAGACAGCGTCCACGACTACATACCACTCGATTCAGTCGCCGCCGACCTCGTCGACACGCCGACGTTTCAGCGCCTGCGTCACATCAAACAGCTCTCGACGGTTCGACTGGTGTTTCCCTCCGCAAATCACACCCGCTTCGAGCACAGCCTCGGCGTCTATCATCTCGCCAGAAACGCGCTCGAACACCTCGATGTCGACGAGGAGACGGCTGCTCACGTCCGTGCGGCGGCACTGCTGCACGACGTCGGCCACGGTCCCTACGGTCACCAGACTGAAGACCTGATTCACCGCCAGACGGGCGAGGACCACGACCAGGTGGAGTGGCTGTTGACCGACAGCGACCGCGAGGTCTGTCAGGTGCTCGAACGCCACGGTCTCGACCCGGTTCGGGTGAGTGCGCTGGTCGAGGGAGCGGAACCGCTCGGGTCGCTCGTCTCCGGCGAACTCGATGTCGACCGCATGGACTACCTCGTTCGTGACGCCCACCACACCGGCGTTCCGTACGGAACGATAGACCACGGTCGGCTGATCAGGGAGCTTCGTCTGGAGGCGGACGGACTTGTTCTCGGAGAGGGGAACGTTGCCACGGCGGAGTCTCTGTTGCTCGCGCGGTCGCTGATGAACGCGGTCGTCTACCGTCACCACGTCTCCCGTATTGCGGGCGCGATGCTCGAACGGGCCTGTGAGCGCTACCTCGAAACGACCGACACGACCATCGATGAGTTTCGGCGGCTGGCAGACCACGACTTGCTCGTCGAACTGGGTCGGTTCGAACTTGGACGGCGAATCGAACGTCGAGACCTCTACAAGCGTGCCGTCTGGGCCGGAATTGACCGGGTGCCACCCGGAACAGTAGCGGTCACCCACGCCGACGAGCGTGCGGCCGAGCGAGAGATTGCCGAGCGGGCTGGCGTCGACCACGACACCGTCATCGTCGATGTCCCGGGCCGACCAGGCATGAAAGAGATGGGTACGAACGTCGTCGTCGACGGCGTCGTCCAGCGACTCGAAGACGCATCAGCGCTGGCGGCAGGAATCAGAGCGGGCGAGCGGGCACGCTGGCGACTCGGCGTGTACTGTCCCGAAGCACACACGGCGGAGGTGGCGACTGCAGCACGGGACGTACTCGGACTGGGGGTGAACTAGCACGAGAAATATCCTGGGAGTCTCAATCGTCCCGTCGACCGGTATAAGTTGACCGTGGTCACAGCAGGTCGAGGTCTCTGGCGATGAGCGTCGCCAGTTCGTCGGCGACGGCCGGGTCGACCTGTGCGACCGCGTCACCGTCGTGTTGTCTGTCGTTGTGGTTCTCGAGCGTCGAGGCGAGGTCCGAGAGCGGGATACGGGTCTCTGTCCCACACTCCTCACAGACGATAGGTACGTCGGGTTCGGCGTCAGAATCCGGCATCGCTGGCCGTTCATAACTCGGCCGTCCTCTTGAACACCTCGCTTTCCGGTTGCGTGGCGCAACGTTTTTCCTCGAACCGCGAGAGACACAGACATGCATCCGGGACTCGCCCGTGCACTCGAGGGGACACTCGGTGCACCGGAGAACGAGACTGCCATCGCCGAGGACAGCGTGGTGCCACGACCGGAGTGGCTTCCCGAGACGGTCCCAATCTGGGTGCTCGAAGTCGTCGCAGCCATCGTCGTCCTGTTGCTCGCGTGGGCAGCGGCGCAGCTACTCGTTCGACTGTCCAGTCGTCGGGTGGCTCGATACTTCGAGCGGCCGAGTCTCACCCGCGTCTCGCTCGCTGGCATCCGCGTGGGCGTCTACGTGTTCGCGTTGCTCACCATTCTCCGCATTTTCGGTCTCGACCTCGGGAATATTGCACTCTCTGTCACCGTCTTTTCGGCCGTCGTCGGTGTCATTCTTGCCCCCATCGTGGGAAGCATCATCAGCGGCGTCTTCTTGCTCGCAGACCAGCCCTACGAAATCGGCGACATGATAGAGTTGACCGACCAGGGACAGCGTGGATTTGTCGAGGATATTACGCTCCGGTACACCAAAATATTCACGCTCGACAATACGTTTCTGGTCGTGCCGAACGGGGAGATGCGCGAGCGAGACGTCATCAACTACTCTGCAGAGGACACGCGGGTGCGACTCGACGTGGACGTGCTGGTGACGTACGAAAGTAACATCGAAACAGCACGGCAGCGTCTCGAAGAGAGCGCCCGTGGCGTCGACGGCGTCATCTCTGGTGGCCCGGCAATCCGCGTCGGTGGTGCGCGCTACCCCGCCTCTCCACAGTGTCTGTTGAGCTCGTTCGGCGACAACGGCATCCTGTTGCGTCTGCGCTACTGGGTCGACGAACCCTACCGACTGCAGACAATTCGGTCAGTGGTGCAGACGAGAATCTGGGAGGCGTTCGAAGCTGAAGGCGATGCCATCGAAATGGCGTATCCACACTCACACCTGGTGTTCGACGACACCAGTGGTGAGATTCAGGTCTCGCTGAACGACGAGCAACAACTGGAGGCGTCTCACGAAGATTCGTCTGACTAGACGCCGAGCCAGCCACCGACGACGATGTCTTCGAGGACGAAGATGACTGCTGCACCGACGACGAACGCCACGACGATACGCCGGGCGAAGAGGTTGCCAGCGTCGTAGCGCACGAGACCAACCATCTCCCAGATGACCTGTGCAATCGCACCGAAGGCAACGGCGAAGACGAGTGCCGCGAGGAACGACGACGTCGCGAAGGTGCCGACCCAGCCACCGAGGATAACGCCACCCCCGGCAAGAATTCCGAGAGCAGCGAAGTGACGAAGTGGGGGCGTCTCCCGGTCGCGTGCGACCGCCGCGATAACCGCTGGTCCCTCGGTGACGTTGTGGATGATGAACCCGACAGTGAACAGAATAACCAGTCCGGCGTCTTCGCTGGCGAATGCCGCACCGATTGCCAGTCCCTCGCCCACACTGTGCAGTCCGAGACCGATAGCGACGAGGTAGGCTATCAACAGTCCATTCCCACGGACGGTCTCAGTTCGGGCTTTCTGCCATCTGCTTCCGAGTTCCATCGCTGCGACTGTTGCAAGTGCCGCCACAATCGCCAGTGCGAGGGTGATCGCTGGTCCTGACAGCCCCACGACGTCGTGGACTGGCGCGACCGTGGCCGTCGACACGTTCGCTGCGTGACCGACTGCCTCGTCGGCCATCTCGTAGGCGATGAACGCCAGAATCCCAGCAGAGAATGCGAGTACCGCGTGAATCCACTCGGCATCGAGCCGACGCACGTACGGGAACCAGAGCATCCCCACGGCGACTGGGAGTATCCCCGCGATGAACCCGATTCCCGTCATGATGACCAGCGCTCCGACTGTGTCCGTGACGAGAATCGCCTCGAAGTCGTACGACCGCAGTGCGACCAGTCCGAGTGTGATGAGCGCCCCAATAACGAGAAACGGTCCGAACGCCAGTACCCAGCTCGGTAACTCCTCTCGGTTCTCGACTGTCTCTGCTTCCATCGAGCGGGTTTAGACACGTCTAAAATATATATTCATCGGTACGAATACACTGACAGAAAATCCTGGCAGATTGTCAGGCGACGAGAGCGTACGTCGACTTTATGAACGGGAGGGACAAATCAGCAGGTATGTACCGAGTGTTGTTACCCGTCGACCACAGCGAGTCCCGGGCACTGACGCAGGCGAACTACGTCACGTCGCTTCCGGGCGAGAGTGAGGATATTGAGGCCGTGCTCCTCTACGTGTTCACTGACGAGACCGACCCCGAGGACGTGCCACGCACGGTGACGAGAATCAGGTCAGTCAGACGTGCGAGCGAACACCTCGAAGACAACGATATCGAGGTGACGATTATCGAGGATAGCATGGAGACCGTCGAGAACATCCTGCGCCACGCAGACGACTACGACGTCGATACTATCGTCCTTGGCGGTCGAAAGCGTTCGCCTGCGGGGAAAGCCATCTTTGGGAGCGTCACTCAGTCGGTCATCCTCAACACGGACCGGCCAGTGGTCGTGACGGGCAGCAACGAGGAGTGAGCATTCCCACGACCACGATGACCGATTCGTCTCTCGCGGCAGTCGTCGACAAACCTCAGACGCAGACCGTGCTGGCTGGCTTGCAGGACGAGGGAATCCACGACGACACCCGCCACATCGAGGAGTACGACGACGGCAGGGTGGCGATTCCTGTCACCGCCCCGCCCCAGCAGACGGCAGTCCGTGAGGTTATCCAGCTGGTGGGCGAACCCCGTCTCCGAACGCTTGCTGACCACCTGCGTCAGCGGGGATGGACCGACGACGAAATCAAGCGTGCGCCTTCGTCGTGGGCTGTCATCGGGAGCGTCGTCCTCGTCGACGTCGGTAACTCTCCGCGCCCCGGTGAGATGGGTGACGCACTCCTCGCCATGCATGCCCACGCGGATACTGTCCTTGCACGGGAAGGCATCGCGGGCGAGCACCGGGAACCAGCGGTCGAGGTCATCGCGGGAGTGGGCGACACCCGGACGGTGCACCGCGAGCACGGAACCGTGTACGCGCTCGACCTCGCGGAGGTTATGTTCTCGCCGGGCAATCAGGCCGAGCGCGCCCGGATGGGCGAGATTGTGGACGACGGCGAGCGTGTGCTGGATATGTTCGCGGGTATCGGCTACTTCACGCTCCCGATGGCACGAAACGGCGCGCGGGTGACGGCCGTCGAACGGAATCCGGTCGCGTTCGAATATCTCGTCGAGAACGTCCTCCGTAACGAGGTCCAAACGCGCGTGGAGACGTACCGGGCGGACTGTCGCAACGTCGTCTCGGGTGGTCTCGAAGCCGCTGACGATAGTTCCCCCTTCGCGTTCGACCGGGTCGTCATGGGCTACTACGAGGCTCACGAGTACCTCGAGAGCGCGCTTGCCGCGGTCACATCGGGTGGCACGATTCACATGCACGAGGCGACCCCCGAGGGACGTGTTCCCGAACGCCCCGTCAGCCGACTGGAGGAAGCGGCCACAGCACGGGGACGGACGGTCGACGTCGAGGCGACGCGAACGGTCAAAGGCTACAGCGAAGGCGTCGTCCACGTCGTCGTTGATGCCGTCGTGCTGTGAGCGTCTGTCCGCTGTGAACGTTCTGGCGGAAAGTCACAATCAGTATCAGCTGTCTGAATAATCACTGAATCGTGATGTGGTCAGAGTCTGTATCGAGAGCGAGATTTATCGCAATCTCTGCGTTGCGGACGGCGTAGTGCGCCGTTGCGTCGAGGCTCACGAGCACCTCCCGAATCTTGAGCAGTTCTTCGTTTTCCATCTCGGGAACGTCTTCGAGTATCTTCTGTGCACGGTTCTCGATGGCGCTGAAGCGCTCTTTCACCTCGATGGCCGTGTCGAAATCACGGTTGACGGTCGCCTCGACGGCCAGCGCCGTCAACTCGTTCACCTCGTCGGTGTACTCGCGGATGCGGCGCATCGTCGCCGTCTCGACGTTGAGTGCGTGGCCGTCGGCGCTCAGTGCTGTCTCGGCGATGTCTTCGGCGTTGTCCGCGATGAGTTCGAGGTTCTTCGCGACCGAACGGTAGCCGATGAGCGGAAAGCCATCGGAGAGACCGACCGCACGCGCCAGATTCGGGTTCTGATAGGAGGTGAATATCAGACGGAGCAACAGGACGAAAATCTTGTTCGCCTGCCGCTCGCGGTTGAGCGCGCGCTGTGCCAGGTCCGGGTTCTGATGGGCCAGCGACCGAATTGCCTCGTTCCGCATCGTACTCCCCGTCGACTCCAGCCGTTCGAGCAGGTTGTCGAGCGTGAAATCTTCCGGGTCGACCGAACACCGAATCGTGATGCGCTCGGGCGTCTCCTCGACGACGCCGAGTCCCATCAACTGCGTCTCGGCGTTGTACACCGCGTTGATGTGGTCACTCGGGAGATTGGCTGTGTCCTCGCCCGCCTCGACGTGGATCACTCGCCGCCCGAGGACGTACTGTGCGATTATCGCACGTTCGACTGACTCCGCTCTGAGTCCGTCCGTCGTCACGACTGCTTCAGTTCCCTCCGAGTACGCCGCCTCGGGCAACACTGTCAGCGTTCCCTTGCCCCCGAGACGAAGCGACACCTCGTCTCCCTTCTCGACACCGTACTCGCTTGCCCATTCTGCCGGAAGCGTCATCGCCAGCGTCGACGGCCCGAGACGCTGGACTTTTCTCGTTTCCATACACCCTTTATTATTTCCACAAAGCCTTAATGGTATCCATAGCTCCTATATCAGAACTGGACGAATGTAATCATTCTCGACGTTCTCTGGGTGACTACGGAGATTGCCAGTCGTCGGACACTGTCCAGTAGTATTATACAGGTGTGCGGTAGTATCACACGACAGCCATGCAGGAGTCTATTCCCGACGAGAATCTTCCAGAGGAGAGCCTCGAAACAACGTGTTTTCACGCCGTACCGGAGGTCCACTACCCCGAGCGGTTGAACGCAGCCTACGAGATGGTGGACAGAAACGTCGAGAACGGCCGTGGGTCAGAGCCAGCACTCATTTTCGAGGGTGAGACCACTACATACGAGACGTTGCGCCAGCGCGTCAACAGCGTCGCAAACGTACTGGAGAATCTCGGTGTCACGCCCGGTGACCGGGTGTTCGTCCGGTTCCCTAACCGACCGGAGTACGTCGTGAGCTGTCTCGCAATCCAGAAAATCGGAGCGGTGACTGTTCCGTCGATGAAGCTGTTGCGTGCCGAGGAGATACAGTACATCATCGACGACTCCGGGGCGAGCGTCGCTATCGTCTACGACGACCTGCTGGACGAACTCGAACTCGCTATCGACGAACACGGTCTCGACTCCCTCGAAGAGGTGGTCGTCGTCGAGGACACCGGCGTCGAACACGACTATCACTCCTTCGAGGCGTTGCTGTCGGAGGCATCGACCGAGTATCCCCGACCGGAAACGAGGAGAGACGACCTCGTCATGCTCGCGTACACGAGCGGGACCACCGGCAAGCCGAAGGGGACGGTACACACCCACCGCCAGATGATGGCTATCACAGACACCTACGCCCGGTACTGTCTCGAACCCGAACCGACGGACGTGTTCACGACCAACGCGCCCATCGCGTTCACGTTCGGCTACGGGATGCTGGTTGCGTTTCCGATGCGTTTCGGCGCGGCCAGCCACATCATCCAGAATCCAGAGCCAGCCGACCTGCTCGAAGCCATCCACGACGGTGACGTGACGGTGCTCGCGTCCGTTCCCACCGCCTACAACCAGATGCTCAACGAGCACCAGGACCTCCTCGAAGCGTACGACTTCTCCTCGTTGCGCCGCTGTGTGAGTGCTGGCGAACCGTTACCGCCGGAGACGTTCGAGCGAATCGAACGCCACCTCGGCATCCAGGCGCTCGACGGCATCGGGTCGACCGAGATGCTCCACATCTTCATCAGCCACCGCCACGACGACGACATCGACCCGACTGCGACGGGCTACCCCGTCCCGGGCTACGAGTGCAAGGTCGTCGACCCGGAGACCTACGAGGAGGTCGACCGAGGGGAACCGGGGCTGTTGCTCGTCCGCGGACCGACGGGCGTCACCTACTGGAACCGACCAGAGAAACAGGCCGACAACACACACGACGGCTGGAGCATCCCCGGCGACATCTTCGTCCACAGTGAGGACGGCCGACTGGCGCACAAATCCCGGCGTGACGACCTCATCATCACCGGCGGTAACAACGTCCCGGCACCCGAAGTCGAGGACATCCTCATGGAGCGCGACGAGGTGTTCCAGACGGCCGTTGTCGGCGTCCCTGACGACGAGCGTGGTCAGATTGTCAAGGCGTTCGTTATCCCCGAAGACGGCGTCGACACCGACGACTCCCTCGTCGAACGACTCCAGAACTACGTCAAACAGCGTATCGCCCCCTACAAGTACCCCCGTGAGATTGCGTTCGTCGAGGAGCTACCGACGACCGAGACCGGCAAGATACAGCGGGCCAAACTCCGCGAAGAGGAAGTCAACACGTAGCAGCGCTCTCATAAGAAATCAGTCTGCAGCCACTTCGTCCGAGACAGCACTCGCGCTCGGGTCCTGAATCCAGAGGTCACCAAAGAGGTCGTCCTGCTGGAGTCGAACCTGCCCCCGGTGAGAGAGAAACAGCAGACCCAGAAACGTCTCGACGCGCGTGCCTCCCGCAGTCTGGACCTCCCGGAACAGTACCTCGGCGCGTCCCTGGTCGTACTGCTCTCGAACCGCCCGGTACACGTCGTCGATGATGCTGTCTATGTCCTCGCCGTGTGTCTTATCGGTGACGTCTGCCTCGGTCGGTTCGTCGTCCATCCGGAACTGATCCGCGGCGCGGTAGTCCAGCTCCTGTGTCCCGTGGACGTGACGGTTGGGCGAGTTGCTCGTATCGTACTCACGCGAGTCTTTCCACCAGCTATCGCGTTCGGCGTCACGGAGGTCGCGCACGAGTTCGTCGAGCGTCTGTGGCATACCTCGCGCGCGTTTTCGCTCCAGCCGACGGTCCATCTCCCGCTCCAGCGAGGCGAACGGGTCGGGTTCGTCCATCGGTGCGTCGTCTGCCATCGCCAGCTCCCACGGCTCGGGCTCGGGCTCTTCTTCCTCGGTGGTGAGCATCGCGTCACTTTTCATCCGCAAGAGGACGCTTGCATAAAAGAGGGCGCGACCGGACGTTCGCAGGTCAGCCTCGTCGAGGCGGTCAAGGAACTTGTCGGTCACGTCGACGATGTCGATGTCCCAGGGGTCGATTTCGCCGTCTTCAGCGAGCTGGACGAGCACCTCCACCGGCTCGACCTCCTCGTCGTCGCTCACAGCTCACACCCCCCGTCATCGGAACTATCAGTCATCTGCGGGCACCTCCGCTGGTTCGCCCGAGAGGTCGATACCGGTGACTCCCGAGAGGTTGTTCTCCTGCATCGTCACACCGATGGCGCGCTCGGAACGGTCGAGCATCGCAGCGCGGTGGGAAACCACAACGAACTGTGCGGTGTCTGCGAGTTCGTCGACCAGTTCACCGACGAGGTCGGCGTTGGCTGCGTCGAGAAACGCGTCGACCTCGTCGAGTGCGTAGAACGGTGCCGGGTTGTGGCGCTGGATGGCGAAGATGAACGCGAGCGCGGTGAGCGATTTCTCACCACCGCTCATCGCGTCGAGGCGCTGAATCGGTTTGTCTCCTGGTTGCGCCTTCATCGTCAGCCCACCCTCGAAGGGGTCGTCCTCGTTTTCGAGGTGGAGCCGTCCGGTCCCGTTCGAGAGCCGCTCGAAGATGTCCCGGAACTGCTCGTCGATGGCCTCGTAGGAGTCCATGAACGTCTGTTTCTTGCGCGCCTCGTACGTCTCGATGCGCTCGCGGATGCCTTCAGCCTCCTCGACGAGCGTCGCCTTCTTCTCCTGAAGCTCCGAGAGTTCGTCGCGAACCCGGTCGAACTCCTCGATGGCGAGCATGTTGACGGGTTCGAGCGCAGACATCTCACCCTCCAGCCGTCGAATCTCGCGCTCGACCTCGTCGTGGTCCGGTATCTCCTCGGGGTCGTACTCGCCAACTTCCGCTTCGAGTTCGTCGATCTCCCACTCCAGACGGTCGGATTCCTGGCGCAACTCCGTGAGTTTACTCTCGATCGTTGTGACGCGCTCTTTCGCATCGTTACGCCGTCTGCGTGCTTCTTCGACGTCTTCGCGGAGGTCGTGGCGCTCTTCTTTCAGGTCGACCAGTTCGGATTCGAGTGCGTCGACCTCGGCTTCTTTTGCTGCAAGCGTCTCCTCCTCGTCGCCAATCTGTTCCTGGAGCGTCTCGATGTTCGCTTCGGCGTCGGCCTTTCGGTTCTGCGCTGCCTCGATGTCGTCGTTGCGCGTTTCGATTGTCTCCTCGGTGTACTCCTTTTTGAGCAGGAGCTGGTTGAGTTTCGCGTCGAAACTGTCGATGCGTGCGTTCGCATCGTCGATCTCTTCGCGGATGGACTCGGCACGTGCTGTCAACTCCGGTAGTTCTGAGCCTTCGACTTCCGATTCGAGTTCTGCAATCGCTCCCTCGATAGCCGCAATCGTCTCGTTCTGGGTGCTCATCTCCGCTTCGAGTTCGTCCATCTGGGCGGCGACAGATTCGCGGTCGCTCTCGATTTCCGAGAGGCGGTTGCGCAGGCTCTCGATTCGTTCGCTCGCCTCGTCGATTCTGCTCTCGCGTTTTTCGATTTCGACCTGAATCTCGCGCACCTGCTCGGCAGCATCCGTCTCGCGGTCGCGGGCGTCTTCGAGTCGGTCTTCGAGTTCACGAACCTCCGTCCTGACGGCCTGGCGGGTCTCCTCTAGCTCGTGGATGCGGGCAGCCACGCGTTCGAGCTGGCCGGTGCTTCCAGCAAAGGAGTAGCGCGACCCTTTCCGTGAGCCGCCGGTCATCGCTCCCGACTTCTCGACGAGGTCGCCATCGAGCGTGACCAGACGGAACTCACCCATCAGCTCCCGGGCCGTATCCAGGTTGTCGACGACTAGCGTATCGCCCAGCACGTACGAGAAGATACCCTCGTACTCGGGGTCGAAATCGACGAGGTTGTACGCAAAGTCGACGACGCCCTCGTGGCTGGGAAGTGCGGGTAGCCGTCTGCTACGCATCTTCGTAATCGGCAGGAACGTTGCCCGCCCGGCGTTTCGGGATTTGAGGTAGTCGATACAGCGCTGTCCGACCTGGTCGTCGTCGACCACGACGTTCGCCAGCCGACCACCTGCGGCCGTCTCACACGCTGTTGCGTACCGGTTCGACACGTTGCCGAGCTGTGCAACGGTCCCGTGAACACCCTCGACGCCCGCGTTCAACACTGCTGTCACCGCCCGGCCGTAGGAGCTATCACCCGACTGGCCTGCTTTGGCTTCCAGCTCGGCGTACTCCTGCTGGGCGGCGCTGAGTTCGTCTTTGACCTCGTCGAGTTCGGCCTGCATCTCGCGCTTTTTCCGTCGGAGGTCGTCGACAACCTCGCCGATGGTCTCGCGGTTCTGTCTGGCCTTTTCGAGTTCGACTTCGAGGTCGTCTTGCTCGGCTTCGAGCGCTGGAATCTGCTCTTCGATGGCCGCGATTTCCTCGTTCGTCTCGCGTTTTTCTGCCGAGCGCCGCCGTGCCTCATCGAGCAAGCGGTCCTGTTTACGCTGGAGTTCGTTCTTCTCGGCTCTCGCGTTCTCCAGTTCGGCCTTTTTGGCCTGTAAATCCTCTTTGACTTCCTCGAACTCCTCGCCCAGTTCGTCGATTTGCGCTTCGACTCCTGCGAGCGACTCTTTTCTCTCCTGTACTGTTGCTGCGACTGATGACTTTTCGACTTTCAGCTCACGGATGTCGCTGTCGAGTTCGTCGAGTTCCTCCTGCTTCCGGTCGATTTCGACGAACGCCTGTCTGCGCTCGTTCTCGGCGTCCTCGATTCGTTCTCGCTGTGTCTCGATGCGGTCTTCGAGGCGAGCGATGTCTCCTTTTATCTCCTCTATCTCGCGTTTGATGGCGAGCTGTTCGTCTTCGCCTTTGCGCTCGATTTCGGCGTTGAGTTCGTCCAGTTCGGATTCGAGGCGCATCAACTCGCCCTGGCGCTCGTCGAGCGTCGACTGGTGCTCTGTGAGTTCCGCTCTGGTGTCTTCGATATCTGATTCGATGGCGTCGAGTTCTGCTCGCTTGTCTTCGAGTTCGGCCGCCTTCCGGTAGCTCTCGTAGGTCTCTTTCTCCTCGCGGAGGCGCTGGTACTGTAACGCCGTCTCGCGCTCGTCTTCGAGCTGGTCGAGACGGTCTTTCTTCTCGTCGATACGGAGTTCAGCCTCCTCGATACGCTCTTCGACGGTGTCGAGTTCCTCGAACGCCGCCTCTTTTTTCTCGTCGAACTGCGCGACACCCGCAATCTCGTCGATGATCTTCCGGCGAGAGCCGGGCGTCATGTTGATAATCCCTGTCACGTCACCCTGCATCACCACGTTGTAGCCCTCGGGTGTGATGCCTGCCTGGGCGAGGAGGTCTCTGATGTCGGAGAGGTTCACCGAGCGACCGTTGATGTAGTAATACGAGTAGTAGTTTGCGTCGGTCTCTTTGACCCGGCGTTTGATGCTGATTTCGTCGATGTCGCCGATGTCTTCGGTGCCAGCAGCGTTGACCACCTGTGGACGTCCGACTGTCCGGTCGGTGTTGTCGAGAATGACCTCGACGCTGGCTTCGCGCTGACCCTCGAACGATTCGCCCTCCTGGTGTCCCGGGTTGTAGATGAGGTCAGTCAGCTTCTCGGCGCGAATTCCCGAGGTCCGGGCGAGTCCGAGGGCGAAGAGAATCGAGTCGATGACGTTGGACTTGCCCGAGCCGTTGGGACCGGTCACTGTGGTAAAGTCCTCGTAGAACGGGATTCGGGTCTTCCGGCCGAAACTCTTGAAGTTGTCGAGGACGAGCTCTTTGATGTACATGGGGGTGCTCGCAGAGGAGACTCACCATCAGGCGACGATGATGTCGGTCTCGGTCTCCTCCGTGTTATCTCCCTCGTCGACCGCCTCGTTTTTAGTTTCTTCGGCTGTGTCTGCGGATTCCTCGGCTGTCTCTTCTTCCGAGGAATCATCCGATTGAACGGGGGCGAATCCGAGGTCCGCATCGACTGCGCCTTCGAGCTCACGCAGTCGAACTTTGCACTCGACCAGTTCGTCCGTCAGGCCCTCCACGGAGGCTTCTAGCTCTTGCACACGCGATTCGAGTTCCTCGACTCTGTTTCCACACATATGTCACTGCGTTTTCGCCTGCGCACATAAACGTACGTCAGACAGCGATATCTGTGCTGACATATAGGGGGTGACGTCCGTCGTCAGAGAGTTCTTGTCGCACGTCGTGGCGGGAATCCCTGTACATGTCCGGTACTCTCTGTCTGTCTCTCGGGGCAACAGAACGACACGGGACAGGCAGAGGTATTTGAGCGAGGAACACGCATCTCTCTGTATGCGACCTTTCGGCGATTGGGAAGAACGTCGTTCCCAGACGGGCAGCGGTCGCCATCCCAGCAGACGAGCCGTACTGGTTACGCTCGCTGCCGTTGGGCTTGCGGGCTGTCTCGACACCGAGGACGAGCCGGAATCGACACCAGAACTGACTCCCGAGGATACTGCTGCAGATGATGAGCCACCTGCGGAGGAGTCGGCGGACGATTCAGTCAACGGGGACACCTCAGATGACGAACAAGGTGCGGACGAGTCGGGAGCTGATGAACCACCGACAGACGGTTCGACTGCGGACGACCCAACAGCAGAGGAGTCGACGCCGACACCACCAGATGGGACCGATGACTCGGCGGTTTTCCCCGGTTACGAGATGACGAACGTGGCTGTTCGGACGGCCGAGGATACCTTGCTGGGCTGGGTCCGGGCCGCCGTTGCGGATACAAACACTCTGCGGCACACAGGCCTGAGTGAAACTGACTCGATGCCGGAACACTACGGGATGGTGTTCGTTTACGAGGAGGTCGACGACCGGACGTTCGTGATGCGCGACATGGATTTTGGCATCGACATCGTCTACGCTGACGACGAGGGTCGTATCACGACAATCCACCATGCCCCCGAACCTGGTCCCGGAGAGGATGGGAGCCAGCAACGCTATCCCGGACGCGGTCAGTACGTCCTCGAAGTGAACTACGGCTGGACGACTGAACGTGGCGTCGAGGAGGGTGACATCATCGTGCTCGAAGAAACAGCGTAACGCCGAGCGAAGCGAAGCGTTCTGTCGTCAGGCTTTAGCCACCGGCCACCGAAGCGCGGACAATGGCCCAGAGACAGGAACAACTCGACCTCGCGGTGGTCATCGGACTGGAGGTCCACGTCCAGCTCGAGACGGACACCAAGATATTCTGTGGGTGTTCGACCGAACCGGCCGACGAGCCAAACACCCGGACCTGTCCGGTGTGTCTCGGCTTGCCCGGCGCGCTTCCGGTGCTCAACGAAGCAGCTGTCGAGGCCGCCGTGAAAGTCGGCAAGGCGCTCGACGCATCGATTCCTGAAGAGACGCGCTTTCACCGCAAGAACTACTACTACCCCGACCTGCCCAAGAACTTCCAGATCACGCAGTACGACGACCCCATCTGTCAGGACGGCGAACTCGAATGTCCTGTCGGTGGCGAGCGGCGAACCATCCGCATCCGCCGTGCTCACCTCGAAGAGGACCCCGGCAGCCTCAAACACAAGGGTGGCTCCATCGACACCGCAGAGTACACGCTGGTCGATTACAACCGCGCCGGTGTGCCGCTGCTCGAAATCGTCACTGAACCCGACTTCCGCGGAGCGGAGGAGGTCCGGGCGTTTCTCGCCAAACTTGAAGAGGTGCTCGAATACCTCGGCGTCTTCGATGCTTCCCGCGACGGCAGTCTGCGCGTCGACGCCAATCTCTCGGTCGTCGACGGCGACGACGTTGGCGAGGATGGTTCGATTGCCGAGGACGTTCTCGAAGACGCCAACCGAACCGAGGTGAAGAACATCTCCAGTCACAAAGGGGCCGAGAAAGCGCTTTCGTACGAGGCGACGCGTCAGAAAAACGCCGTCAGACGGGGCCGTGAGGTCGAACAGGAGACACGTCACTGGGACGAATCACGCGGCATCACCGTCTCGATGCGCTCGAAGGAAGCCGAGAAGGATTACCGTTACTTCGGGGAGGCTGACCTTCCACCGCTTCGTGTTGCACACTGGAAAGACGAGATTGCGATTCCCGAACTTCCCGACGCTCGCCGAAAGCGATTTCACGAGCAGTACGGGCTAGGAGCAGAGGCCGCCGACAAACTCACCAGCACGAAACAGGTGGCAGACTTCTACGAGGACGTGGCGGAGGCGTTCGACCCTGACCTCGCAGCGACGTGGGTTGCCGACGAACTGCTCGGCGAGTTGAACTACCGCGACATGGATGTCACCGACGTCGAGAGCCGGCTCGATGAGGTCAGCCGACTCGTCGAACTCGTCGCAACCGACGAGATAACAGCCAAGAACGCCCGCGAGACGGTGTTGCGGACGATGCTCGACGAGGAGACCGATCCCGACACAATCGTCGAGGAGGAGGGACTGGGCAAGACCGGAGGCGACGAGGTTGCACAGGCAGTCGACGAAGCCATCGAAGAGAACCCTGACGCGGTGGCAGATTATCACGCCGGAGAAGGTGGTGCAATCAACTTCCTTGTCGGACAGGTGATGCAAAAGACTGGCGGCAGCGCAGACCCTGGCGACGTGAATCAGCTGTTGCGAGAGGAGCTATCCTGAGCTGTTGCGAGAGGAGCTATCCTGAGCTGTTGCGAGAGGAGCTATCCTGAGCTGTTGCGAGAGAACCTGTTCTGAGGCAGGTCGATCTGTTCTGGTGGGAGAAGATACGCTCAAGTGTCTCCAGTCGTAGACACAGAACGTGACCCGGGAGGCAGTCGAAGACGGGTTTGAGTACTTCCTTGACGACGCTATCGAGGCGACCATCGAGGAGTTCAGCGTCTCGCGTGCGCTCCGCGGTGCCCGCGGTCCCGGTGGAGCAGCCCTCGACAATCTGGTGAAGAACGCTGAGACACTCCATCGTCGAGTCGTCGAGCCCGAACTGGAGCGGTATCGTCGACGGACACTCGCACAGTTTCGGGTCGTACTCGATTACGTCGAGTCCGACGCGGACATCGACGCCTACCGCGAGCAGATTCTCGAAACAGGTGCGGTGGTGGAGTCGATTCGGACCGACGTTCCAGCCGAGCGTCGCGAGCGTGTCGAGGACGAACTCCTCGCTCACCACCGTGGACTGGGTGAAGCCGTTACGCCGCTGCTGATATCGCCGGAAGACTCTTTCTGGGACGCGACGACGGCGGCACTGACGCGCGAGGAAGCAGAAACACTCGTGAGTGAGCACTTCGCGTTCACCGGGCCGCTCCGCCGGAACCGGGAAGCGCTGGAGATGTCGACGACAGTCGAGGCGACAGCGGTGCTCGGCAGCTTTGGGCGGGTGTTTCCGACTCCGACGTTCGAGGTGGAGTACACCGACGAGGCGCTCCGTGCGATGTACCGCGCCGAACAGTCGGTCGTCCAGCAGGCAAACCGCGAGATTGACCGGTTGTTCGACTGACCCGATGGCCGAGAAGGAAACAAACACTCGAAATAGCGAGCGAAGCGAGCCATCAGAACCTTCTTTAGGTCACTCGAAGTGTACTCACATAATGGCAGTACGCTGGCTGGATAACATCAGCGGAGACGACATCGACACCGTTGGCGGCAAGGCGGCTTCCCTCGGACACCTGTGGGCAGCAGACCTTCCCGTCCCACCTGCGTTCGTCGTGACAACACAGACGTATCGGTCGTTCATCGAATCGACCGGTATCGACGAGGAGCTGTTCGAAACCGTCGACGTCGCCTCAGACGACCCGCAACTGGCCGACGCTGCGGAGGCTGCACAGCAACTCATCACCGAGACGCCGATGCCAGAAGAGCTACGCGAGGAGATTCTCAGTGCACACTCCCGCTTCGACGAGGACACTGTCGTCGCCGTTCGCTCCTCGGCGACACTGGAGGACCTCGAAGGAGCGTCGTTCGCGGGCCAGCAGGAGACGTTCCTCAACGTCACCCGCGAGGACCTCGTCGACTGCGTACGGGAGTGCTGGGCCTCGCTGTTCACCCACCGGGCGCTGTATTACCGCCAGGAGCAGGGGTTCAACAACCACGAGGTCGACATCGCGGTTGTCGTCCAGGAGATGGTCGACGCGGACAAAAGCGGGGTTATGTTCACCAGCAACCCCTCGACGGGCGCACCGGAGATAACCATCGAGAGCGCGTGGGGACTGGGAGAGGCCGTCGTTTCTGGTGCCGTGACTCCGGACAACTACATCATCGACCGGGCGAGCGGAGAGCTGAAAAGCGAGACCATCGCGGAGAAGAAGGTGATGCACGTCCGCGATTCCGAAACAGGAAAGACGGTCGAACAGCCCGTCCCGGAGGAAAAACGCAGCGAGCGCGTACTCTCGGATGCGGAACTCGACGCGCTGTGTGAAACCGGTGAGATGATAGAGGAGTACTACGGCAAGCCACAGGACGTCGAGTGGGCAATCGAGAGTGGCGACGTCTACTTGCTCCAGTCCCGGCCTATCACGACCATCGACGAGAGTCGGGCAGCCAGCACAGGCAGCATCTCGAACGGCGGCAGTGTCGGCGAAGGAACCGTCTCCAACCAGACCGAGACTGACGGCGAACGAACGGGTGAAGTCATCCTCAAGGGACTGGGAGCCACCCCCGGTAGTGCATCAGGCCGGGTCAGAATCGTCCACAAACTCGACCAGCTCGACAAGGTCGAAGAGGGCGACATTATCGTTACGGAGATGACGACACCCGACATGGTTCCCGCGATGAAACGCGCTGCAGGCATCGTCACTGACGAAGGTGGCACCACGTCTCACGCCGCAATCGTCTCGCGCGAACTCGGGGTTCCAGCAGTTGTCGGGACCGAAACAGCGACACGAGAACTCGAAGATGGACAACTCGTGACCATCGACGGAGAGAAGGGGACGATAGAGACCGGTGGCGAGCCAGAGGAGACCGACCACGACGCAGTCGAGGAGGTTCGGCCGCAGACGCCGGTCAAGCCGATGACCGCCACGGAGGTGAAGGTCAACGTTTCGATTCCGGACGCTGCCCAGCGCGCAGCCGCGACCGGGGCCGATGGTGTGGGCTTGCTCCGTATCGAACACATGATTCTCTCGCTGGGACAGACTCCCCAGCATTACATCGAAGAGAACGGCAGAGGCGAGTACATTCAGGAACTCGTCGAAGGGATTCGGTCGGTTGCCGACGAGTTCTATCCCCGCCCAGTTCGTGTGCGAACGCTCGATGCACCGACTGACGAGTTCCGCCAGCTCGAGGGTGGCGAGGACGAACCTATCGAACACAACCCGATGCTCGGCTACCGTGGCATCCGACGGAGTCTCGACACCCCCGACGTGTTCCGTCACGAACTCGACGCATTCCGGAAGCTCTACGACATCGGCTACGACAACCTCGAAATCATGCTGCCGCTGGTCAACGACGCAGCAGACGTGTTGCGCGCGAAGCGAATGATGGAGGAGGTGGGAATCGACACGACAAAACGAACGTGGGGGGTGATGGTGGAGACCCCTGCTGCAGCGCTCTCTGTCGAGGGAATCGCCGACGCTGGTGTCGATTTCGTCAGCTTCGGGACGAACGACCTCATCCAGTACACGCTCGCTATCGACCGGAACAACGAGCGGGTGGCTGACCGCTACGACGCGCTTCACCCCGCGGTGCTCGAACTCATCTCTCACACCATCGAGGTATGCCGGGAGAAAGGTGTCAACACGAGTATCTGTGGACAGGCTGGCTCCGACCCCGAGATGGTTCGGTACCTCGTCGAAGCCGGAATCACCTCACTTAGCGCGAACATCGACGCCGTTAGAGACGTTCAGCACGAGGTCAAACGCGTCGAACAGCGACTGCTGCTCGAGTCTGTTCGGTGAAACAATTTCATAGTTGTTGGTTCTACAATAAGTACATATGCCTGCAGCCAGAATCAGAAGGCATGTCCGGGTCTGGCACAGCCGCCACACCGATTCTCTATCTCTGCGGAGAGACAGCACACGCGGAGGAGGTTGTTACAGACCTGATACAACGTTCGCTGTTCGAAGTGCTGACGACCACGAGTGCCAGCCAGGCCAGCGACATTCTCTCTGAGCGTCCGGACATCGAGTGTCTGCTCACGGAACAGACTCTTCCGGACGCCGACGTGCTCTCGTTTCTTGACGACATCAAGAGTGACCGCCCCGAGCTTCCAGTCGTACTCTACGCCGCAGAGAGTTCGGAAGAACTCGCAACCGAGGCCATCTCTGTGGGTGTTGACGGCTACCTGAGACACGAGGACACGGCCGACAGCTTCGATGCGCTCGCCGAGACCATCTGTGAGACTATCGAAGAGAACTGGACGGCGATTGCGCTCCGAGAACGGATGAAAGAGCTACAGGGGATTCAACAGGTCACACAGTTACAGCGGTAGCGAGGCGAAAGCCCATCGGCTTTAGCCGTGGGATGAAGCCGACAACTGGGAATCTCTCCACGCTCATAGCCACAGTTGGGGTTGGATGCTTGCGTAACATCTTTAGGTG
>PUMG01000308.1 GCA_003551265.1 Halovenus sp. | reverse complement strand
GAGCGCGAACATCTCTGGGTTGCTCTCTCTGTTGACGACGTCGAGTTCGCTCGCTTCGCCAACCGGCTGCGAATCAGCGGTACCATCTCCGAGTGCTCGCGCGAGGACCAGCTCGGCCACCACCACACCATCAACGTCGAAGAACACGACGAAATCGAGGTCGAAAAGCGCTGGAAACCCGACCAGCGAGACCGCATCGAGGAGGCTGTCGAGGCGACCGAGAACCCTGACGTCGCCATTGCAACCGTCGGCGAGGGAGAGGCCCACGTCCACACCGTTGCACAGTTTGGCACCGAAGAACGTGCCTCGATTACTGGCCCAACAGGCAAAGGTGAGTACGCCCGCCCGCGGTCGGAGCTGTTTTCCGAACTGGCTGCTGTTCTGTCACGGATGGACGTCGACGCTATCATCCTGGCTGGTCCGGGATTCACGAAGGCTGACGCACTGGGGCACATCGAAGACGAAGCTCCCGATCTGGTCGAGCGGATCACGACCGTCGACACGAGCAGCGTCGGCGACCGAGGAGTTCACGAAGTGCTCAAACGTGGCGCGGTCGAGGATGTCCAGCAACAGACACGCATTGCCGAGGAATCCGAACTCATCGACGAACTCACCGAGCGCATCGCGGAGGGTGTGAAAGCATCCTACGGGCCCGCACAGGTGGCCCAGGCCGCAGAGTACGGCGCGGTGGAACAGCTTCTCGTTCTTGATACACACCTCCGCGAGGAGCGTGCTGGTGAGGGTGAGTGGGAGATCGACGCGGACGACGTCATCGAGACGGTCGAACAGAAAGGCGGCGGCGTGACCGTCTTCTCGAGTGAGTTCGACCCTGGACGCCAACTCGCCAACCTCGGGGGCATCGCTGCACTGCTTCGCTACCGACTCGAGTGAGTTCGAACACTGCTTCGCTGCCGACTCGAGTGAGTTCGAACCCTCATTCGAGGACGCCAGCAGATTCGGCAACGGCGACAATTTTCTCGGCCTGTCTGATGAGCGGTGCGTCGATCATCTCGCCGTCGACCGAGAAGACACCCTGTTGTGCTTCGTTGGCCGCCTCACGGGCGTCGAGTACGTTCTGTGCCCACTCTATCTGTGCCGGGTCGGGCGTGAAGGCGTCGTTGATGACGGGGATTTGTGCCGGATGGATGGCCATCTTGCCGTCGAAGCCGAACTCGACGGCGAGTTCTGCGTCGTCTGTGAGACCGGCGGTGTCCTCGAAGTTCGTCCAGAGGGTGTCGATTGCATCGACTCCGTGAGCGCTCGCGGCGAGGACAACACGCTGGCGGGCGTAGAGCACTTCGGTACCGCTCTCGGTACGGGTCAATCCGACATCCGCCGAGAGGTCTTCGGCACCCAGCAAGAGCGCGTCGACGGCGTCGACAGCAGCAATGTCGGCTGCTGCGAGGACGCCTGCGGCTGTTTCGAGAAGCGCCAGAACGGGAGTCTCGTCGTGTCCCAGTACCTCACACACCGAGTCGACGTCAGTTGGTCCCGAAACTTTCGGCAACATCAGGCTGTCGACGTGTTCCATCACCGATTTGAGCGAATCGAGGTCACGCTGGCCGCCAGCGTCGAGGGGGTTGATTCGGACGCACAGCTCACACTCGGCGTCGAGTTCCGTGACCGCGTCGGCAACAGCACCGCGCGCGGTTTCTTTCTCGGCCGGCGAGACAGCATCTTCGAGATCGAACACCACCACATCCGCTCCGGTGGTCGGGGCTTTCCGCAACAGCTCTGGCTGGTCACCCGGCGAGAACAGCACTGTTCGTCGTGTCATACCGGAGGGTGACGCGGGGAATCCAAAACGCTTACTCACCGCTCGCCGACATCCCCACGTATGGAACAGATTCACAGCGACTGGGGAGACTGGGTGCCGCGAGCCGTCGAACACGCCGACCCGGCTGGCGTTCGGCTCTGGTATCTCGGCTGCAACGGCTTCGCGCTCAAGAGTTCAGGCGGGACAATTGTGTACATCGACCCGTACCTCGGGACTGGTGATCCGCCGCGGACCATCCGAATGATTCCAGTGCCGTTCGCGCCCGAGGATGTTGACAATGCCGACGCTGTCCTGGCGACACACGAGCACACCGACCACGTCCACGGGCCATCTCAGGCACCGATTCTCGCGAACACGGGCGCACAGTTTTACGCCCCTGGACCGAGCCTGGGAGTGACCAAAACCGAGGCCTGGACGGAGCACTGGGACGTCGAAGCGGAACAGCTGTCGGAGGTCGACGTAGGTCAGACGTTCAGCGTTGGTGACCTGACGATACACGTCGAGGCAGCCAACGACCCGGACGCCGAACAGCCAGTGGCGTACGTCGTCGAACACGACTCGGGTACGTTCGTCCACGGTGGTGACGCGCGTGCCGGCGATTTCGAACCCATCGGTGAGCGCTACGATGTCGACCTCGCTGCGCTCGCGTTTGGGTCAGTCGGCCAGATTCCAGACAAAGAGACACGCGAACCGACGCGGACGAGGTGGTACAGCGACGAGAACATGCTCATCGAAGCGGCGAACGAACTCCAAGTTGAGCGGGTGATACCGACACACTGGGACATGTGGAAGGGACTCACCGCCGACCCGACGGCGCTGTTCGACCACGCTCGAAGCTTCGAGTATCCCCGACACATCGACGTGGTGGAGATCGGAGACACCATCGATTTGCGATAGTCCTCGTTGAGTGATGCAGAGGGCGAAACGCCGAAGTGTTTCGTCCGTCAGTATCAGTCAACTTTTATTCCGGCACGGAGAACGTCGCGTATGAGCTTCGAAAAAGGCGACAGAGTTGTCTTCCACGACAAGCACAGCGACTACGACGGCGAGGTTGGCGAAGTTGAGCAGGTTTCGGAGACGATGTTCGGGGACGAGACCTACTCTATCGGGTTCGACGACGGGAAAGAACACGGGATTCCCGCAGACTCACTCGAAGCCGCTCCGGCAGACGACGAGGACGAGGACGGCGAAAGCGAAGCAGACGCGGAGTAGTCGAGTATGCCTTCGATTCCGCTGCACTACGTCGACCTTCGGACGTTCTGTTACGCCACCGAGGACGAAAAGCGGGTCGAAGACGCGTTGCGAACGTTTCTACCCGAGGAGTTCGAGATAGAGCGTACCGAGACGGAAGGGCATCACGGCGACCGGATTCTCGTCATGTCCGCTCGCGTCGAGAACGCCGACGGGATTCGAAGCGTTCTCTCGACGCTCGAAGCCCTCCCGGAGGAGGAGTTCAACGCGGTGAGAGCAGAACTCGACGAGCGTGTCACCGAGAATACAGAGTTCTTTCTCACACTGTCGAAGCAGGCGGCATTCGGGGGAGCGGTGCGACAGGGCGAGGGAATCACGTTTCGGGCCAAAGTCGAGGCGTATCCGGCGAAAAAAGACTCCGCCATCGAGAACGTCGAGGACGTGCTGGAAACACTGGAGGAGTGAGCAGTCACCGTGATGTACGAGGCAGTCCACGCACATCCCGACGGAAACAGCTCGGTCGCACGGTTCGCACTGACCGCGAGCGAGTACGGCTTCGACGGCATCGTCGTCCGGAATCACGGTGACAACCCGGCCACCTACGACCCGGCCGCGATAGCCACCACCTACGACATCGACATCGTGACTGGTGTCGAGATACGGGCGGATAGCCCCGCCCAGGCGAGTGGATTTCTCGGTTCGCATCGCCAGCACAACACGGTCGTCTGCGTCCACGGCGGGACGAACTCACTCAACCGGTTCGCCGTCGAACAGGCCGCGGTCGATGTTCTCGCACACCCGATGGCAGGAGATGGGGATTTCAACCACGTGCTCGCCCGCAAGGCGCGCGAAAACGGGGTTCACGTCGAGTTCAATCTGGGCAGGGTACTCCGTGACGCCGGTGGAAGTCGCGTCAGAACACTCGCCGGGCTGCGGAAACTCCGTGAGATTATTGCCTACTACGACACACCGTATGTCGTGACGGCAGACCCGCACACACATCTCCAGATGCGCGCCCCACGCGAACTCGTGGCGGTCGGTGAAGCGATTGGATTCAGCGCTGAAGAGGTGACTGCCGGGCTTCGAGCGTGGGAACAGCTCGTTATGCGCAACCGTGACCGTCAATCAAAGGACTTCGTCCAGCCCGGCGTCTGGCGAGTCGACACCGACTCCGACGAGTAATCACTGTTCGACATCGAGTAACAGCGCCTCACACAGCGCATCGACGCCATCCTCGGCATGGATTCGTCGCTGTCGATCCGCGCCGCTTTCACCGTCGTAGAGAGTCCACAGCGAATCGACGCCCAGTCGGTCACTCTCGTGCTCGACGAGCGTTCTCAGCGGGACTGCTTTGTCGAACTCGCGGTCGAGCAACTTCGCCTCGTGTCCGTTCCTGAGGGCACGCCACTTGTTCTCGTCGAGTAGTTCTCGCCGGTGCTCGAACCCCGACTCACCGTCCTCGTAGCGTTCACAGAGGTCCGTTACCAGTGCGTGAGTGTACTCAACGCATGCTGCCACCCGGTCAGGGTCGTGCTGTCCGTCTGGGACACGCACTTCGACCGTCCCGTGAGCGGAGTGTGGCCGAACGTCGTACCAGAGTTCGCCACGGTCGTCGATGCTGTCGGTTTCGAGCATCCGTTTTTCGAATCGGTCGAACGTCTCGTAGGAGTCGAACGTCGTGGGAACGCCCGTGTTCGGCAATCCCTCGAAGATGCGTGCCCGTGCCGAGTGCAGTCCGGTGTCGTGGCCGTTCCAGTACGGTGAGTTGACCGACAGCGCGAGCAGCAACGACAGGTACCACCGACTCTCGTTCGCGACCCAGACGGCCTTGTCAGCGTCGTCGACCCCAACGTGGACGTGTAGACCTGCGGTCGTGTTCCGGTGCTGGGGGTACTGGATGCGGTCGAGCTGAGAGCGATAGCGAGGTTTCTCGGCGTGTTCGAGTTCGCGCCACCGTGCGAGTGGATGTAATCCGGCACCGGCTATCTGGTAGCCACTGTTGCGAGCGTGTTCCACCAGTGCCTCCCGAACAGCACGGAGGCTATCGTCGGCCTCGCTAACGCTTTCTAGCCGTGGCGTCTGTGTCTCGATGACACACTTGAACAGTTCGTGGTCGAGGCGCTCTTCGAGTATCGGTGGTGGGTCACGCTCGTAGACGAGTTCGTCGCTTCCCGACGTCGGACGGCCCGTCTCGTCGACGACGAAGAACTCCTCCTCGACACCGAGTGTTCCCATCCGACTGAAGTTATCGGCATCACCGCGTTCCATCTGCAAACGGGTTGTGCCCGGCGTAGCTAAAACGTTCCCCTTGTGTGTTTGCGTCGGGCACTTCCATATCCTGATAAGTTCTATGACTGTCTGTCATCTCACCGTTCGAATTCGAGTTGCCGAGCAGCGGCGAGTGCCACGACGACACCCGCCAGACAGACGAAGACGAACAACACTGGAACCTCCCAGCCATTGTCTTCTTCCCAGTCGCTGTCGAAGACCTCACCGAAGTACGCCGCAACAGCCTCACTCTCGAGTAACAGACCGACCTCCCGATTATTGCGGAGGGAGTTATTGTTCCAGTTGATACTGCCGACGAACGTCGTCTCCTCGTCGGTAATCAGGCCCTTCGCGTGAATCTTCTCGAACTCGTCTTCCGGGTCTGCAAGCCGAACCTGTAGCGGCAAGTCTTCTTTCTCTGCCCGTTCGTGCAGGTCCTGTTTCAACTCCCTGTTCTCCGCTTCTGCGTACCACTTCCCGGAGAGCAGGATGCGAACCTCGACACCTCGCTGTGCGGCCGAAAGCGTCGCCCGGAGGAACGGAAATCGGGTGTCTCGCATCTGCACCTGCTTGATATCGATTGATTCCTCTGCAGTCTCGATTGCGTCGACGATTTCCTCCTCTGCGTTGTCCGGTGCGACGAGCAACCGGGTTTGCTCGACCGGGAGCGTTTCAGCCTCGAACACTGTGGGATGGCTGCCCTGTGCGTCCTGTGCCTCGACAACCGTGAGGTCGTCGAATTTGTCCCACGCGATGGCGTCCTTCCAGCCAGCGTCAGCGTAGAACGTGTCGACCAGTCCGGAGACGATACGCTCCTGTGCTGTGATGGCTGCCCAGCCCCGACTCGATTTTCCACCGGTTCCCGAGGGCTTCCAGTTCTCCGTCGTCACGAGGGCACGCTCGTCGACCACGGCGTATTTGGCGTGGTGAAATCGATATCGCGCTTTCTCGCCGCCGATGACCTGCACCGGGACACCTTCGCGGTCAAGGCGGTCGAGTGCGGCGGCCTCGTTTCCCCCCATCCCTCCAACTGGAGCGCCGTCCGCGAGTACGTTCACGTCGACACCACGCTCGTTCGCCTCCAGCAGCGCCTCAACGACATCACCCGCCGAAATGGTGTATCCGGCGAGCAGAATCCGTTCTGTGGCGGTTTCGAGGAACTCGACTGCCCGGTCCGGTTCGTCTGGCAGGACGAACGTCTCCACGGTCCCACCACGCTCGTCGACCACTGGCTTGTCTGTCGCACCCAGCGGCGTCCACGCCTCAGTCTGAACGTCGTACACCTGCGCTCGTGGTGCACGGTCGTACGTCGCCTCGTCGACGACAGTTCCGTTGCGAAGAAGTCGAATTCGGTCGCCGTCGTCTGCCAACCGAATCCGGTCGGATATCTCGACGACTGTCCGCTCTGTGAGCGACTCGGTTCGATTGGCGTCTGTCGAGAACGTGATATTCGTCTCGTCAGAGCGGTCGCTCGCTGAAGGTCCATTCGACAGGTTCACCCGGACGTGGTCGTCAGCCAGTTCGTACGCCGAGAGGTTCGTCCTGGCAGGAACACTGAGTGTCACGAACTCTCCCGGGTCACCCGGCGCAGCAGGGTTCGGATACAGGTCGACGAGTGTGGGTTCGGCCGAGTCAGGTCTCTCCGTCGTCGAATTGCTTTCAGTATCACTCGCTGTGTGACCGGGTGTGAAGTCACCCACTCCCAGACCACCTGCGAGCACACACAGAACGACTACCGTCGCCAGCACTGCCGGGAACACGAACCAGACTGGTTCCGTTATCGCATATAAATCGTCGCTTCTGTGTTCTTCTCTTGTTCTGTGTCCTTCTCGGACGTCGTCACTCAACAGCGCAGTTGTTCGGCCCAAGTTCGAGTTCGAACGCTTCCTCGTCGGTGGCTGTCTCCCTGCCGAGATTGACGGCGATTATCCGCTCGAAGTTGTTCGGTCGCGGCGGAAGATCCCTGCTGACTCGCTCGACGAACGCATCCTGTGTCTCCTCGAACGCCGACAGACCACGCTTCAGGTCGGCGATCGTTGCAGTAAACGTTCCATCCGACCGAGGTGCCGTGGTCGGACTGACGTGAGCGGGGGCGATTGTGGTCTCCCCTGGTAGTTCTCCGATACGCTGTACCGTCTTCCAGAGTGTCGTTGCCGCTTCTTTCGCCCGCTCTTCGTCCTCTAAATCCGGGCGCGCGACGCTGTCGAGAAATACAGTGTCGCCTGTCACGAAGACGTTGCCGAACTGGTAGCCCAGCATCTCGGTCGTGTGGCCAGAGAGTGCAACAGTCTCGATCTCACTCTCCCCGAGTGTAAGGCGTTCGCCAGCGTCGACGAGCGTGGCGTCGAACGCAAGACCGCGTTCGACCGACCCTGTGGGAAGTACGGGCGTTGCATCTGAATGTGCGGCAACCTCGCGGATTCCACTCACGTGGTCGGCGTGGACGTGGGTATCGAGAGCGTAGCGAAGCCTCGCTCCGTGTTCGCGTGCCACCTCGACGTACTCCTGAGCGAACGCACGGAGTGGGTCCACGACGGCGGCTTCCTCACCCGAAACGAGCAGATACGCGAGACAGCCACTCGACGGACGGTGAAACTGAATCACTTCGATTCCATCTGTGGTTTCGAGCGAATGTCTTTCGTTGAGTCGTGCCCAGCCCTCCATGCCGTCTTCGAGTGCGAGCACGTCCCATCCCCTGTCTGCGAGGAACTCTGCGACGTACAAACTGGAGATACCTTTCGCACAGCAGGTCACCAACTGTCCCGAAGGCACGCCGTCAGGAACTGACTTCGCTGGCTGGTTTCCTGTGGCGTTGAGGAACTCAGTGAACGGGATGTTGATGACCTCCAGATTAGGATGGTTCAACGTCCACTGGTCGAAGTCATCCGGTCGCCGCGTGTCCAGTAGCGTCCATTTCTCACCGTCGTCAAGACGGCGTTTCAGCTCGAGTGGGGATATCTCGGTGACCGTTGCGTCGACGACTGGAAACTGCCGTTGCATACAGGGGCTAGAACTGCACGCTGCAAGAATCTTCGTT
>PUMG01000344.1 GCA_003551265.1 Halovenus sp. | reverse complement strand
GATGTCGTAGGAGACGCGTCGCAGGTCGACCGTGTTTGTCTCGGTATCGAGCACAGCGTAGGCCGCGTCGGGGTCTCTGTCGCGGGGTTGACCGACGCTTCCCGGGTTCACGACCACTTTACCGTCGATCACTGCGCTGTGTTGACGGTGGGTGTGGCCCAGCACCAGGCCGTCGTAGTCGTCGAGATACGGCCGCATCCGTGAAAAGCCTCGCGGAAAGACGTACTCGTCCGTCCGTGCAGGGTCAGGGTGGCTGTGAGCGAGAAGATATCGGTCCTCTGCGAACGTCGTACGGGCTGGCAGTCGGTCGAGCCAGTCGCGCTGGTCCGTATCGAGTTGTGACTTTGCGTGTTCGAGTCCTGCCCCGGCCATCTCGTTGTGCGCGTAGCGCTCTGGGGTCTCCACCAGCCGGTCGTGATTGCCCTGGACGCAGACCGAACAGACCTCACGAACCCGGTCGACACACTCGCCAGGCCACGGGTTGTACCCGACGACGTCGCCCGCACAGATAACCTCCTCGACGTCCGGCATATCTTCGAGCACCGCTTCGAGCGCGACGAGGTTCGCGTGGATGTCAGAGATGAGTCCCACTCGCATACCTGCGGTCTACGGCCGTGGATGGCTTAAGCGACGTGCTACTGATACGATGACCTCTCTATCGAAAGAGGAGACGCACGTTTCACAGCGTTTATTGGTGCCGGATAGCTGTAGTTCATCATGTCATTCGAACCTGACCCACTCACGTGGGCCCGCGACCACACGCCGGTGCTCGTCTCGTTCCAGGAGGAGTACAGCGACAGTCAGCCACTTTCTGGCTACACGGTGGCGTTTGCCTCACACCTCGAATCAAAATCTGGCGTCGCCATCGAGACGCTCCACGCTGCGGGTGCCGAGGTGCTGTTCGCCCCGAGCGAGCCACAGAGTACCCACGGCGACGTCGTCGAGACGCTCGACCAGCGCGACGGTATCACTGCGTTCGCGTGGGAAGGAATGACCGACGAGGAGTTCGACGAGGCCCAGCACCAGTTACTCGAAGAGGAGCCGGATTTCATCCTCGACGATGGCTGTGAACTCATCGCCAAGTGCCACGCCGACCATCCCGACGTTGCCGCAAGGGTCGTCGGCGGCGGCGAACAGACGACCGCCGGAATCACTCGTCTCGAAGCCATGGACGAAGAGGGCGTACTCGAGTTCCCGGTCTACGGCGTGAACAACACGCCGATGAAACACTTCTTCGACAACGTCCACGGAACGGGTGAGTCCTCGCTCGCGAACATCGCAATCACGACGAACTCGCTCATCTCGGGGCAGGACGTCGTCGTCTGTGGATACGGCTACTGCGGCCGCGGCATCGCCAACAAGGCCCGCGGAATGGGTGCCAAGACCATCGTGACAGAGGTCGACCCGCGCAAGGCGCTACAGGCGCACATGGACGGCCACCGGGTGATGGATATGAACGAGGCCGCCGAGGCAGGCAAACTGTTCATCTCGGCGACCGGGAACCGGGAGGTGATGCGCGCGGAGCACTTCGAGCGCATGCCCGATGGCGCGACGCTCGCAAACTCCGGGCACTTCGACGTTGAAATCGACATCGCTGCGCTCGAAGAGCTCGCAGACGCCGTGAGCACGCCCAGAGACGGCGTCACCCGCTATCACATGGCCGATGGCCGCAAGCTGAATCTCCTCGCCGACGGTCGTCTCGTCAACCTCACCGGTCCGTACAGCCACGGCCACCCGGCGGAGGTAATGGATGGGACGTTCGCGATGATGTTCGTCGCCGCCTACGAAATGCTCGTCGACGGAACCGAGCTCGAACCCGGACTCTACAACATCCCCGACCGACTCGACCGGGCGGTTGCGAACCGGAAACTGGAAACGCTCGGTCTCTCCACCGAGAGCCTCACCGAGAGTCAACAGGCGTACTACGAGGAGTGGCAACATCCAGACAGCCACTTCTAGTCCAGCGTAACACTGGAAACGATGACCTGGGATACACCTGAACGGCGGGATCGACCACTGACAGACGGGGGCTTCGAGTCTGCCGATGACGTTCGAGACGTCCTCGACTCAGGGTACGTGTTCGAACTCACGTACAGAACAGACGGCGACAGACGGACGTTCCTGGTGACTCACGACGAGATCAAGCGCCCCTCGGCTCGACCGCTTCACGGGCCGCCAGTGTTCCGTTTCAGGCTTCTCACAGGAGAGAAGCGGATGACGGTCGACCTGCCGTCCCTGGTTGCCCTGCACCGAGTCTCTGTCGAACAGCTTGCCGACCCACTTCGTGAGAGTATAATCAAATCGATGGTCCATGACCTCTCGGATACGCCGAAGAACGTTCCCCTCACTGAAGTGGAGGCGGTGCTGAGAACGGTCACCGAAGCCGACGGAGAGTCTGCACAGCAACTCGCTCTCAACACATTGCGCGCCAGAGACCGAGCGGAGGCGTTCGAGCAACTCGGCGAGCGTCTGTTTCCACTGCTGCGCGGTGAGAGAACGTCTGTGGGTACACTCGTACTCAGAGAGATTCAACAACACGCTGCTTCCCAGCCAGCAGCCGTCGCGCCGTACGTTTCGGAACTAACGTCGATGACCCTTGACTCGGCGTATAGAGCTGGGGCGGTCAGCTGTCTGGCGACGCTTGCAGAGGACGACCCCGGCCACATACTGGACGCGGTCGCGGCGCTCGAAACGACCGTCGATGCTGCGGACGACAACACGAGGAAGTGGACTATGTACGCCTACACCAGGGTCGCAACAGCGTATCCTGAAGCACTGTTTCCAGTGCTCGACAGCATCGTTGCCGGAATCGGCGACGAGAACGAGAGCGTGCGGACGAACGCACTCTCTGCGCTCGGCCGAATCGCTGGGCAGTATCCTGACGCCGCGGTCGATGTCGTGGACGAACTCGCCGACCTCCTCGACCACGAGAACCCCACAGTGCGAGGGAATGCGACAGGACTGCTCGCAGATATCGCTCAGGAGCATCCGGAACCGGTCATTCAGCACGCGGAGGCACTCGCTGGTCTTCTCACTGACGACTCCGTCGACGTTCGGTCGAACGCCGCGATTGCGCTCGTCGCGGCAGGTGGTGCAAACCCGAAATCGGTCGAAGCCGAGCACGAACAACTCGAAGCCGCACTCGAAGACACCGACGCGACAGTGCGTGCAAACGCCTGTACGCTCATCGGAAACGCACACGCACCAGTCCCGGTCGAACGACTCGAAGAACTCCGAGAAAGTGACCCCGACGAGCGCGTCCGCGAACGCGCAGCGTGGGCGCTCGAACGACTCTCCTGATAGTGATTATTGCGACTCTTCACCACCATGCTGCAACGAGAATTCAGCGACACACGGCGAAACATCAGTATGTGTGACCTGGTCACGAAACTACTCGCAATAATCAGTATGAAACTGGTGCGTTCAGGGAGACACGCCGACAGTCAACAGCGTTCCGTGCGTCCGGTAGCGGTCGACCATCGCCTCACGAGTGTCCCACTCGTCGGTCGGAAACTCCGACTTTGGGGGAATCGATATCTCCCGGTCAGGAATCGTATCCTGTTCGGCGACGTACAATCCAGCGTCGGCGAACGCCGCTCGATACTGGTCGCGACTCCAGAGTTGCATCTCGACGGAGAGGTTGTCTTGCCACTCGTGGGTGTGTTCAGACTCCTCGAAGAAGTTCACCGCACAGAAGAACGTCCCGCCGGGGCGGAGTACCCGGCGAATCTCACGTAGCACTTCGTCGGGTCGGCTCGAATAATAAAACGCTTCCATCGACCAGACGTGGTCGATGCTGTCGTCGGTGAACGGGAGGCTGTGGAAGTCGCCACCGATGTAGCTCAAACGCGGGTCGTCGGTGTAGGAGGCCGCGTTGTGTGCCATCTCCAGCGAGCCGTCGAGTCCGACGCCCTGTCCGATATGTCTGGTCTCCCGGAGCGCCCGGAGCGCATACCCCGACCCGGTCCCGAGGTCGAGGACTGTGTCGCCCTCCTCGACCGGCATCCGTGCGAGCGCGTGCTTGGCGGTGTGCCAGTGTCTCTCCTCCATCCCTCTGTCTTTCCCGGCTCGTGCCCACTGGTCGAACTCCTGCTGGATGCTCATACCATCGCTCAGCGGTGCTGGGATACTGACCGTTACGATTGAGACGGGCTGCAATTGGAAGTATTCCCGTGCTCACTCTCCTGGGCGGCTGACCAGGACTCGAACTCGTTCGATGTTCTGGTCGTGTTTCGTCTCGACGAACCACGTAATCTCCTCAACGACGTATCGCTCGTCGGCGTATGACACCTGCTCACCACGGCGCGGGATAGCTGGCGACTGGAACGTCCCGACTGTCTCTGCCGAGTGGTCGACCAGTTCGACAATCATGGCTATCGCCTCTCTGGCATGCCACTAAACTCCATCGACTGACCGTTATCGTCTCTCGCTGCTGTCGTCGCTGCTTTTGCCCTCATTCTCTCCCTGATGTTTGCTCGCTGAACTCGTAAACGGAGCGTCGTCAGCCCGAGATTTGTGTATCTCGAACGGGCCGTCGACGAACATCTCGTCGCGGTCTGTCGTATCGCCCGTACGCTCGTCGCGCTCGAACAGATAGGCAAAGAATCCAAAAAACGGGATGAAAAACGAGATGACAGCCCACTTCTGTGGGTGCATATCGTGTTTCGGAGCGTCGAAGTAGACGTACGTCGCTAACAGGGCGAGAAGAATCACTGGAAAACTCACCAGTACGCCGATTAGGACAGCATCCATGTCTCGACTAGCGCGTGTACGAACCTAATACTGACGGACGAACCTCACGCATCTACTGACGGACGAACCTCACGCATCTACTGACGGACGAACCTAATACTGACGGACGAACCTCACGCATCTACTGACGGATGAACCGTCGCGCACGTGACTGACAGAGACCCTTCAGCACCGTTCATCTCGCTAGACTCACCAGGCGTGCAAACGGTCGGAGGGGGAAGAAGACGTACGCCCGGTGTGGGTCGTAGTTGATGAACGCGAGGCTGTTAGACATGACCGAGACGCTCGAGGCGGCCATCGCCAGTCCCGCGACCGCCGGGTTCAACAACCCGAGCGAGGCGATGGGGATGAGTGTCGTGTTGTAGATGAACGCCCAGAAGAGGTTCTGATACACCTTCGAGATGGTCGCGCTGGCGACGTTGAGCGCTTTCAGGACGTCGGCCGGGTCGTCGCGCATCAACGTCACGTCTGCGCTTTCGATCGCCACGTCCGTTCCGCTCCCGATGGCAACTCCAACGTGTGCGTTCGTGAGCGCAGGTGCGTCGTTGACGCCGTCACCCACCATCATCGCACGTGTCCCATCGCGCTGAATCTCGTCTATCTTGTCTGCTTTCTCCTCCGGAAGCACCTCCGCACGAACGTTCTCCGGGTCGATGCCGACTTCCCCGGCGACCGCGTGCGCAGTCCGCTCGTTGTCACCGGTCAGCATCAACACGTCGATACCGCGCCTGTGGAGGGTTTCGACCGTCGTTTTCGCGCTCTCGCGGATACGGTCTGCCGTTGCGAGCACGCCCGCCAGTTCGCCGTCGATAGCGACGAGCATCGCTGTTTTGCCCTCCCGTTCGAGCGTCTTCATCGTCGCCTCCGCAGGTTCAGGGTCGACGTCCTCATCTCGCAGGAGTTTGCGGTTCCCGACGAGCACCTTGCTCCCTCCGACGGTTGCACGAATGCCGTGACCGGGTACGTTCTCGAACGTCTCTGGCTCAGAGAGTTCGACCGCCTGGTCGCGTGCCCCTTCGACGATTGCCTGTGCGAGCGGGTGTTCACTTCCCCGTTCAGCGCTTGCTGCCGCCGCGAGAACCCGCTCGGTGTCGACTCCGGGAGCGAGAACTGGTCCCGGATCTGTCGGCTGTGGGTCTGCGTCGTCGACGCTTTCGGAGGCAACGCCCCCATCCGGTCTCGTGCCGCCGTCAGTGTGGACCGCTGTCGAGAACTCCGACGCCGGGACGACATCTGTGAGTTCCATCTCGCCGTGGGTCAGCGTTCCCGTCTTGTCGAAGACGACAGCGTCGATGCCGCGTGCCTGTTCAAGCACGTCTCCACCCTTGAACAGAACGCCGTTTCGAGCGCTGATGGTCGAACCGACCATGGTGGCTGCGGGCGTCGCCAGCCCCAGCGCACAGGGACAGGCAATCAACAGCGCGCTGGCGAGGACAATCATCGAGAACTCGAGTACCGGGACGTCACCAGTGATGGGACCGCCACCGACCTGGTCAAGGACAGGGAGCCACGAGCCAAGCTGTGCCGAGATACCGTCGATGACACCAGGGAAGAGAAGCCAGACGAGCGACCAGACGAGTGCGTTGACGATGACTGCCGGGACGAAGTACGCTGCGACCCTGTCGACGAGACGCTGGACGCTCGGCTGACGGGCCTGTGCCTCTTTGACCCGTTCGACTATCTGCTGGATTGCCGTGTCGGAGCCGACGTTCGTCGCCTCAACGAACAGAACACCGTTTTCGTTGAGTGTCGACCCGATGACCTCGTCTCCGCCGGTCTTTTCGACCGGGACCGACTCACCGGTGACCATCGCCTCGTTGACGGCGCTCTGTCCGTCGACGACCACGCCGTCTGTGGGTATCTTCTCGCCGGGTCGAATCTTCATCACGTCGCCGACTGCGACGTCTTCGAGCGGTACCGTCCGTTCTGTGTCCGGAACGGCTCTCCCTGTGGATTTCGTGTCCGTTGCACTCCTGACGGAGTCGGCAGCGTCAGACGCTTCCCACTCGACGACTGTGGCTTCCTCGGCTTCCATCTCCAGCAGTTTGCGAAGTGCGTTTCCTGCGCGGGCTTTCGAGCGCACTTCGAGCCACACACCAACAGTGATGAACCAGAGGATGAACGCGACCGCCTCGAAGTAGAGGTCGCCCGAGATGAGTCCGACGACGACTGCACTACTGTAGATGTATCCTGCGGACGTCCCGACAGCAACGAGCGTGTCCATGTTCGCCTGTCGGTTGTTCGCGAACGCCCGATAGGCACCCTCGATGAACTCCCTCCCGAGAGTCATCATCAACACTGTCGCGAAGACGAACTCGATCCAGTCGAAGCTGATGCCGAAGATGACGTGCGGAATCAGGTCTGGTGTGCCCGGCGCCATGTCGACCATCATCACGATGAACGGCAACGTGAGGATGCCACCGCCGAGGACGAGCCGTCGCTGTTTGCTGAGTTCGCGCTCGATTGCTCGCTCGCGCTGTTCAGTCATGCTCTCGTCGTCGTCGGTTTCGACTGGTTCGTACCCTGCTGCCTCGATTGCCCGATACAGCGCACCGGCGTCGGTCTGTACAGGGTTGTACACGACGACTGCCTCGTCGCCCGCAAAGTTGGCGTCTGCCTCGATGACGCCAGGCGTCCCTTCCAGTGCGTCCTCGACCGCACCGGAACACGTCGCACACGACATCCCCATGACGGTCATCGTCTTTCTGGCGCGTTCGGGGGTGTAGCCTGCGCTCTCGACAGCCTCGTAAATGTCGCTCAGTGACACCCGGTCAGGGTCGTACTCGACGACACCCTCGTCGGCCGCGAAATTGGCACTCACGTCGACGACACCATCGAGACTACCAACGGCGTCTTCGATGTTGCCCGAACACGTCGCACACGACATCCCTGATATCTCGAGTGTCGCTTTCTGTGTCTCCATTATCTCTATCTATTCTACGTTCTGTCTGTTTAAGCGCTTTCTCCCTTCGAGTCGAAAGTCGAAAGTACACACAGCTTTAGAATCGAAAGTATCTGCTGGAACAGTGTCTTTATGTGCGTCTCCTCCTGACTATCGCCCATGTCGGAGTGTCCGGAGTGTGGTGCGGAAGTCCCTGGTGACGGGAGGTTCTGTCCCGCGTGTGGGACCGATGTCCTCTCCGCTGGTGGCGGCGGTCGAGGTGGCCGAAACGAGCGACAAGACGACTCGGCCGCCCGAGAGGCACTCGGTGGCAGAGAGCCTCGCGTTCCTTCCCCTGACTCAGTCACAGAGAGTAACTCAGCGAAACGCTCCGACCAGCCGCTACAGAAACCGTGGAACCAGCAGGAGGACACCCCATCGAATCGACGCGCTGGTGACGACTACGACAACGCTCCGGGGGACAGGTACGGTCAACCACCAAGAGATAGATCTGACCAACCTCACCGAGACAGGCCTCCTGGAGACAGGTACGACCAGTCTCCTCGAGACCAGTATGGTCAGCCACCAGGAGGCCCTTCTGAGGGCTTCCGTGGGTATCCCCCTGCGTTACCCCATCCTGCGGACCACAAGCTGTTGCTGGCAGGTGTGGTTGGTATCTCGGTGAT
>PUMG01000284.1 GCA_003551265.1 Halovenus sp. | reverse complement strand
GCTACACCAACGCTGGCAAGTCGACGCTGTTGCGCCGTCTCGCAACGGATCTGAGCGTCGACGAGAACGAGGACCTCCACCCGGACCTCGACTCGACTGCCCTTTCTGAGGACCGACTGTTCACGACGCTCGGGACGACCACGCGAAAGGCCGACCTCGACCGACGTGACGTGCTCGTGACTGACACCGTCGGGTTCATCTCCGAGTTGCCCCACTGGCTTGTCGAGTCGTTCAAATCCACGCTCGATGCGGTCTACCGGGCCGACCTCGTGTTGCTCGTCGTCGACCTGAGCGAACCCGTCGAGGAGATACACGAGAAACTCGTGACCTGCCACGACACGCTGTACGAACGTAACCAGGCACCTATCGTCACGGTGTTGAACAAGTGTGACGCCGTCGACGAGGACGAAATTGCCAAAAAGCGAGAGGCGGTCTCCGCGCTCGCACCGAATCCAGTCGTGGTGAGTGCGAAAACTGGCAAGGGTATCGAACACCTCTGTGAGCGGATTCACCAGGAACTTCCGGCCTACCAGCGCGAACGCCTCGTCATGCCGATGACCGACGACACGATGAGCGTCGTCTCCTGGATTCACGACAACGCCTACGTCGAAGATGTCGAATACAGCGACCACGGTGACGAGGTCATCGTCGAGTTCGAGGCCAGACCCACTGTCGTCGAGCAGTCACGCTCGAAAGCGAGCGGACTTGTCGAACCGAGTCCGTCGGCGTAGCTGTGAAACGATCTCTATTCGGTTTTATTATACATGTTCTGCAGGTAACAACGCCTCGAACTCCTGACCGGCGAGCCAGTCACAGAGCTGGCAGAGCTGTTCCGTCGCCGCCTCGAACAGCTGTTCACCCGCTTCCGGAGTGGCGTCGGTCTGGTCACCCAGCACCCCGTTTTCGGTGTTGTCGATGGCATCGTAGAACGTTCGTGCGCCGAAGTGACGACCGGTGTCTCTGCCCCATTCGACGAGGCCGCCGTCGCGGGCCGATTCGACTCTGTCATCGTGGACGAGTTCGCCCGCGATGTGCATGATCATCGCCGTCTCTTTCGGCCCTCCGTGGGGACCGGGGACCGAGAACAGTTCACGGACGAGTTCGGGAATACTTTCATCCCACATCCACTCGATCGCATAGGCGGTTCCATCCTCGTGAAGTCGCCGTCCGACCTCGCGCAGGTGCGTGACGTTGCCGCCGTGGGCGTTGACGAATATCACGCGGTCGATGCCGTGGTAGGTGAGGTTGCGCGTCAGCGACTCCATGTAGGTGCGAAACGCTGGCGGGTCGACCCACATCGTTCCGTGGAACTGACGGTGGTGTGGACTCACTCCGACGGTGACCGTCGGTGTGCAGAGATACCCCGTTCGTTCTGCGGCCTCACGGGCGAGTGCCTCCGCGATGAGGTGGTCGGTCGCTTCTGGCAGGTGGGGACCGTGCTGTTCGGTCGACCCGACCGGCACCAGCGCCAGCGACTCGCTCTCGAAGTACGATTCGAGGTCCGGCCACGCCTCGTCTCCCAGATACATACGACAACTCCGACGTGCCCCGCTATAATCCGCTCGAATTCTATTCTGTCTGTGAGTCTGTGCACAACTCTTTTGTATGAAAGTCGACAACCTACACAGAACGCAATGACCCTCCGCTTGCGCATGACCGCAGTTCTGGCACTGTTAATCGGTGTCAACGCTGTGTTCGTTCTCGCGTTACTGTGGGGTTTTTTGATACTGTTACCCACTGTCTTCGCAGCGATTGTCTTCGCTGACGCGGCGGTTCTCGCCGACCTGCTTCGACTGCCAGTATCTCCGATAACGTACGCCGCCGTCGTCCCCCTCTTTCTCGCGGGTCAGCTCTACTAC
The DNA here is from genome assembly GCA_003551265.1 of Halovenus sp. Taxonomy (GTDB): domain Archaea; phylum Halobacteriota; class Halobacteria; order Halobacteriales; family Haloarculaceae; genus Halovenus. The sequence continues at coordinate 6,529 of PUMG01000284.1, read as the reverse complement.
GGGTACCGACGTGTACTGTCGGAGACGCAAACGGCTGTCGACCAGACGAACGACGACATCGAAGAGATTGTTCGAAGGCTCTCGATGCGCTTCGACGTTCCCGTCCCATCCACCCGGGTCATCGAGAGCGAGACGCCGAGTTGTTACACAGTCGGGCGATTCACCGACTCGACCATCGTCCTGACGACGGGCCTGATACAGACCCTCGATGTGGAAGAGCTAGAGGCAGTGCTCGCTCACGAGGTGGCACACGTCGCCAACCGGGACGTGACGCTCATGACCGTTACGACACTGTTTCTCGAAATCGCGACACGGGTCCATCACACGGTTCGACTGGTTCCACGCGCGCTCGGCGGCGTCGAGAACCTCTCGCTGTACGAGCGGCTGGCACTGCGGTGGTTCTTGCCCCTCTCAGTCGTCGTGTACATCGTCGTCTCGCCGCTGTTGCTCGTCTTCCCGACTGTTGCTGACTGGGCGACCCGGACACTCTCACACGCTCGTGAGTACGCGGCAGACGAGGCTGCAGCAAAAGCAACAGGTGACCCACTTGCGCTCGCAACCGCACTCGTCACGCTCTCGGAGACGACGCCGAACCCATCCCGAGATTTGCGGGCCGAGCGGGCGCACGCACTGTGTATCGTCCCGACACAACTGGTTCGCGGGTCGGTAACCACGGAGCCACCACAACCTGCGCCAGCGGTCGAGGAAGGCGACCGCGAGGAGACGGTTGCGTCGTGGGAACGACCACGAACGGAAAGTCCCGTCTCGGGTACACACCCGCCCGTTGAGAAGCGAATCGAGCGACTCCAGCGACTGGTACGTGAGATGGGAGGTGAGCGATGAATCCACAGAAACGGCTTGCGCTGGTCCTCGCCTTTGCACTCTGTATCCTGCTGGTCGTCAGCCTATTTCCCGCGGCCGACCCTCGAATCGACATCCCAGGTGCCGGAAGCGGGGACTGGGGGGCGCTGACAGAGACGGCGGAGTCAGAGACCGGGTCGGAAACGCGCGAACCTGATTACGACAGTGGCGACCGGTCTGTGAGTAACGAGTCCCAGATGGATAGTGGCGAGCGCGACGGTGAAGACGTAGAGATAGAAATCAGGCCGGAACTAGACGGGGAGGCGATTCCAGGACGAACAGCAACCGTTGGCGTCGACGATGCGACGCTCGATGGGAGCGGACACACCCAGGCGACACTTCTGGTCGACGGTGAGCGAGTCGGAGCGGTCGCGGGTAACGAGACCACACGCTTCGACGTTCCTGTCGACGCCGACGAACTGAACGTTTCGGTCGAAGAGACGAGTGACACTGTGGCGTTTGCGGTCGATACCGACGTCGCTATCACCGTCTACGGCGCACCGATTCCTGACCGGGTAGTCGACCTGGAGAGCACAGTCGGCCAACAGGCGTTCTCACACGCGTCAGTTCTCGTCGACGGCGAAGAGGTGACAACGACCGACGCTGCTGGCAATGCGAGCGTCCGTCTGCCGGAGACAGCAGGCGAAACGGAGATTCGCGTCGAGGATGGAGGTGCATCGGGCACCCACACAGTCGACGTGGGTGAACCGTCCGTCGCGTTCAACTCGTTCTTCCTGTTCCCGGGGACGCCGACGACCGTCTCCGTGAGTGTGGGTGATGAGCCAGTCGAGAACGCGACAGTTGCAGTCGGAGACGGCTCGGAGACGACGACCAGTTCGAGCGGTACTACCTGGGTGACGCTCCCGATTTCCGATGAAGCGACGGTTACAGCCGAAGTTGGAGCCGAACAGGCGAGTACGACCGTCTCGAACCTCTACCTGCGAACGATGCTCGTCGTGCTCGGGATTCCAGGTCTGATACTCGGCGCTCTCTGGACGTATTTCCGATACGCACCCAGCCACTGGAGACGACGGCACGACATCTCGGGAGTGTTCCTCTCGTTCGCAGGGGTGCTGGCGAGCGCGGCATCACTGTGGCGTTCCGTTCGCCAGACCCGTCCCCGGCTTCCGAGTTCACTCTGGCCGACTCGGTGGTTGACGCTCCCCCGACTGTCACTCAGAAACCGCGGCTTTGGCGGTTTCTCGCTGTCGCTCCCGTCGTTTGCAGCCCTGTTCTCGTCGGTACCCTCCCCAGGTGTACCCAGAAACAGGTGGAGACGGTCCACGAGTGCGAACAGTAAGGAACACAGTGACGACGGCGAACCTGACGGGAGCGACGAAACAGAGGCGAGCGATGACGGTCCCGAACCGACACCGGGCGAACGAGAGCAACTCAGGTCGGTCTGGCACACCTTCCTCGACCACCTCGGTCTCAGGCGCAGGGAGACACTGACTCCTGGGGAGGCCTCACGGCACGCGATTGCTGCAGGCTATCCTGCCCGGCGTGTCCGACGATTACTCGGGGTCTTTCGGGACGTCGAGTACGGAGGAACAGCACCGACACCAGAGGATGTGTCCCACGCCCAGGACAGCGTGGAGACGCTGGTGGCGTACGATCCAGACGAGATGAGTGCTGATAAGACAGACGGGAGCAGGTCCAGCAGTGACCGACGGGATTCACAGGGGCGTGACCACGGGAATCCACGAGGTGACTCGGAATGAACGTGATGTCGAACAGACCGCGAATTGCTCGCTGGGTCATCGTGGTCGGTGTCTCCGTGGCGATACTGGCTATCCTCGTGGGTGGTCTCTTCGAACTGGTGTTCCAGCCGACGCTGCAGGAATTCCTGTATCTGCTGGCGCACATGCTCCCCGGTGCTGGCGTGCTGTTGGTGCTTGCAGTGTTCTGGAAGATGAGAGGGCGCGAACCCGACAGCAGTTCGGACGACCCGTTCGTCGACAGCGAGGTTGCACACGTCGAATCGAGCACGAAACTCGTCGGCAGCAACTACGAGCGCCGGCTCAGGGCTGCGGCTTCAGACTGGTATCGGTGCGAGGAGCGCTACAGCGTCCGGGACATCAGAGAGCGACTCGAATCGAACGCGGTCAGCGCAGTCCAGTTGAGCGAAGGTCTCGACGAATCGGCCGCAGTTCGGGCGGTCGCGGATGGGTCCTGGACGGACGACCCGGTGGCTGCAGCGTTTCTCGCTCCCGGTCAAAGACAGCCCCTCCGGGAACGAATTCGTGGTGCTGTCGACCCAGGGCGGGCGTATCACCGGCGGGTCGACCGGACGCTCCGTGCAATCGAGAAGAGAGAGGAGGGAGCGAAATGACGGAAGACAGTCGGACCAGCGATGTCGAACGCAACCACCTGAGTGACGATGGGTGGGCGCTGGCAGTCAGTGTTGTGTTACTCGGTGCAGGCGTCGTCTTCGGCAATCCCTTTCTCGTCGTGCTGGCGGTTATGCCGCTGGGTTTCGTCGCGGTTTCGGGTTTCACTGTCCCATCCGAGGTGACCGTCGAACTCCAGAGAGAGCTTTCGTTCGAGGATGATGCCGACAGTGTGTCTCTGGCTGAATCCGGCACCATCTCGGGCGACCCCGGTGAGCGAATCACGGTCAGGGTGGCGGTTCACAACGAGGGTGACACACCGCTCGTCGACCTCAGGGTTCTCGACGGCGTTCCCGAGGAGTTGCCAGTCGTCGACGGCACACACAGGGCGTGTCTGACGGTTCGACCCGGTGAGTCAGAAACCGTCGAGTACGAGGTGGAACTTCGCCAGGGTGAGCACGTCTTCGGCGATGCAACAGTTCGAAACCGTGGTGTCGGTGGAACGGTGATGGATACCTGGACACAGCACGTCTCGGGTGCCGACGCGCTCACGTGTGTTCCGGCAGTCTCGCAGGCACCGGTCGACGGCGGAGCGAACGACTACGCGGGTGAGATACCCACCGACGAGGGCGGCAGCGGCGTCGAGTTCTACTCCGTTCGGGAGTACGAACCGGGCGACCCGATTCGGTCCATCGACTGGCGGCGGTACGCACACAGCCGCGACGTCGCAACCGTCGAGTTCAGAGCCGAACGGGCGACGCGCGTGGTCTGTCTCATCGACCGACGAATGAGTCAGAAGCGTGCCGAGTCAGCGAAACACCTGCCCGCGCTCGATCTCTCGATTGCGGCTGCCGAGCGGACGTTCGAGGCTACCATCTCCGCGGGCTATCCGACCGGCGTTATCGGCTTCGGAGAGCGTCTGCAGCTCATCGTCGACCCCGGCACGAGCCCCGAGACCAGTGTGAAAGCGAACGCAGCGTTCGATGCCTTCCGTAACTGGCGAGACCGGGCCGACAAGAACGTGAGAACCCACTGGGGAAGCCCGGTCGAGAGCATCCCCCGTCACCTCCCGGGTGAGGCACAGATAATCCTGTTCTCGTCGTTCGTCGACGACGTTCCCGTGAAACTCATCAGACAGCTGCGTGTCCACGGCTATCCGGTGTGGGTCGTCTCACCCGACGTCGCCAGCGGACGAACAGACACTGCCGGACGACTCGTCGCAAGCGAGCGTCGAACACATCTCGCCAAGGCTCGAACTGCGAGCGCACAGGTCGTCGACTGGGACGTCGGACAGCCGCTAGGTGTGGTTCTCGACCGTGTCGTTCAGGGGGTGTCGAGTCGATGAATCCGAACCGGTCACAGACCGCCGGAATGTTGCCACGGACAAGTCGACTGGCTGTCGTCGCTGCAGTACTGGTCGGTGTGGTCGGACTCGCACTCCACCAGCCGTTCGTCGTGGTTTCTGCTCTCGCTGGCGTCGGTCTCGGAATCGGTGTGACCGGATTCGCTGGTTCGGTACGCCGAATCGCACTCGCAGCGTTCGTCCTCCCCCTCGCCCTGGTTACTGTTGTCCTCGCCGTCGGCGCATCACTGGTTGGCGTAACGACATTCGCGGACCTCACAGCGGAGGTAGACTCGAACGGGCTGGCAGTGGGCGCAGGCACCATTGCGCTTTTGGGTACTGTCCTCGGGGTGTCCCTCGTGGGATCGTCGAATGCGGAACTCTCCGAGACAGCACTCTCCAAAGCGAGTGCAAGCGCGCTCGCGGGAACACTGGTCGGAGCAGTCCTCGTCGCGCTCGGTTCGACGTTTGCAACCGGCGGAATAACCGACTCGTTCGTGACGCTCGTCTTCGCTGCTGGTCTGGGCTTCACCGGGTTCGCTGGCACTCTTCTGGTGGTGGCCGCCGCAGTCGTCGCCGCCGGCTTCGCAGTCCCCGATGCAGCGCTCACATCCCCCAGCGGGCGCGAGTTCCTGGCTGTTCGCCGTAGACAGTTCGCCGTCCTCGTCGCGGTCATCACTGCATCCATCCTCGTCCTGCTCACACTCGCCCAGCAGGTCGGCTCAACCCTCGCTGGTGTCGACAGTGTCGTTTCGGCCGTTGTCGACAGTTTGCTGATTCGTGCTGCCCTCGTCACGGTCGGCACCGTGAGCGTTCTCGTCATCGCGTGTAGCCTCGTCCTGGCGTGGTCGTGGGGACAGACCGAAACAGACCGAAACGACGACGCGGCAATCCTCGTGGGCGCACTCTGTGGAGTCTCACTCGTATTGCTGGCGAGTGCGGCTCTTCCTGTGCCGAGTGAGGTCGTGATTCTCATCCCTGTGTTGTTGTTCGTTGCAACAGTCGGACTGTACGGATTGCAGTGGGTGCTGGGTACGTTTGGAGGGGCAAACATTGGAGGAGGGAGGGTCGCCGGCATCGTCGCCGTGACGTTGATAGCGGCTGCAATTACTGTCGGTGCGACCACGGAGGCCACCACGACAGTCGGTCGCTCCGAACTTGGCTCCGTGCTTGCAGTCGGGGCAGGGCTGTTCGCCTACGCTGTCGGTACGTACGGCGACCGTCTGAGACAGGAGGTCAGCGTGGAGGGTGCAGGACGTGTGGCGCAACTGGTTCAGGTATCGTTCGCTGGGGTTGTCGTCGGTGCCGGTGCCGTCGTGGCCGTCGTCGGCTTTCCCGTAGCGATGTACGTCGGGCCAACCTTCTCGATTTCAGCAACTGTCGGACTCGTCGGAGCCTTGCTCGCGACAGTAGTTCTTCTTCGAGTGCTCACAGCTCCGGACGGGCATCTGTAGTGTCCGACTCGGCCATCGCGGGCACCTCGACGTCCCCGAGGATGGTGTCGATAACATCGCGCTTTGAGACCCCGCGAACGCTCGCTTCGGGGTCGAGGACCAGTCGGTGTGCGAGGGCTGGAACTGCAATCCGTTTGACGTCGTCGGGAACGACGTACGACCTGCCGTTGATGGCAGCGACTGCGCGCGACACCTCGAACAGTCGCTGGACCCCTCTCGGCGAAACACCGACCTGTACTCGCCCGTCGAGACGGGTCTGACGACAGAGTTCGCCGATGTAGTCACGAAGTGCGTCCTCGACGGTAACGGACTCCAGTGACTGCTGCAGTTCGAGGACAGTCTCACGGTTGGTAACCTCATCGAGCGTGGGTTCCGGGCGGTCCCGTGCTGCGCGGCGGTCGATGAGTTCGCGAGTACCGGCTTCGTCAGGATAGCCGAGCGATGTTTTGACCAGGAACCGGTCGCGCTGGGCCTCCGGGAGTTCGAACGTCCCCTCCTGCTCGACGGGATTCTGTGTGGCCAGCACGACGAACGGCTCGGGG
>PUMG01000374.1 GCA_003551265.1 Halovenus sp. | reverse complement strand
GCATACCGTCGGACGCGCTCGCGTTCGCTCGGCGCGCTCAAACTCGGGTTCGGCATCGTCACTCTCGGGACGTTCCTCGCCGGAATCGTCGACCAGGTGCTCGATGCTGGCTTCCAGCTCGGACTGCTCATCGAGAGCGCGCTCATCGCACTCGGCTTTCTCATCATCGTCTACTCGCTGTACACCACACGGGTCTAGAACGAGTCGTCGACGAGAGAAAGTAGTGGCCGAGAGAACCTCCGCACTAGAGGAATCCGAGCGTGTTCGCCGATATCAGGCCCGCGTTGACCAGCAACAACAGCGCGAGCACGGACGCCACGAGGAAGAACGGACGGGCGTTACGCGCAGGTTCGCGTAGTTTTCCCTGGTCTGTGCCTGCGGTAACCTTCTTCGACCCGACTTCGACGAGCGCCATGAGCAAGAACCAGAGTGCGACCATCGAGAGCACGAGCCAGCCCGCCTGTGTCTCGACCAGCGTCTCGCTGGTGTAGCGCTGGGCAGCCATGTGGCCACCTGTGATGAGCAACAACAGCGCGCTCACCCGCGAGACTGTCGTGAGTTTGCCGGTGATAGACGCGAGTGGTCCCGCTTTCATCGTTCCATCACGCGCCAGCGGTAACACCGCGAACGTGAGAAACAGGACGCTTCCGGTCCACAGACCAGCGAACACCGAGTGGGTGACCCACGCCGCAACTTCGATAGGTTCCATGTGCCCGCGTTCCGACGCATCGAGTATAGGTCGTTCGCTTTCTGTCCGTTGTAACTTCCAAGACTCACTCGACGGTCTCAATCGCTCGAATCCCGGCGTCGACGACGTCCGATTCGAGCATCGACTGTGATTCCCGGAGGTCGTCCGTGTCGAACCACTGCCAGGCGTCGGCACTGGTCTCTCCTGGCGCAGGGTCGATTTCTCGGCTCGCCACTCGGCCGTAGTAGACGAAGTCGATGTGCTGGTGGCCAACCGCACCGTCGTGGACGTTGATGTCTTCGAGCAAGAGGTGCTGCGGTTTGGGGATGGAACTCGCAGTCGGCGAATCGAGGTCGTCGATGGGTGCCACGAGGTCGACTCGCTGGCCGATTTCCTCTCTTACCTCGCGCGTTGCAGCCTCGTGTGGGAGTTCGTCCCGGTCGATGTGTCCGCCCGGGGGAAGCCACATGCCGAGGCGTTCGTGTTCGTGTAACGCGATTGCGCCGTCGTTGACGACGTAGACGGTTGCGACGAAGTGACGTGTCGTCTCCATACCCGTGGGACGGCTAGCGGTCGCTTGGGTGTTGCGAAACATACTGACAGTCGAGAATCCTGTGGATTCTCTTCTGCCAGTATCGAATGGCTGAACAGAACGTGTCGGAAGGGTAGGAACAGTCGTGTTTCACTCGATGCCTGTCAGAAACGGTGTGCGAGGGCGAAAGCACGCACACAGTACACAATAGCGGTGGTAATGAGCAAGAATGAAGCCGAGTGAGTCACAAAGACAGAACCATCATTTATTGGATACCATAAAAATATAACTGGGGCATACGAGTGAAATATATGCACGGGGGTTCGAATGCGATTACTGTGGTGCGGCGTACGAATCGGAGGAGCAGGTCACGAAACATCTTGCAGAGGAGCACGAATCGGATGAGCTGAACCGGATTGACCGGAGGCGCGTCGAACAGTACGAGCAGGCGTCATTGTCACGGCTCGCTTGTTCACTCAGAGGGAAGCGATTCGGCGGTCCTTGGCTCTCCTGGTGTCGAAGCAATCTCATCGATAAATCCGGTATTCCCTGATGACGAACTAACAGTTTCTTGGACGGTGTTGAACCGCCGGATTTCGGATACACTCCCGGACAGGGGGCTTGTGACTATCGAGGTGACCGCGACGAACCAGCGAGAGTAGGAAGTGCTCAGCTACACACCGAGTATGTACTTCCGGCGAAGGGGCCCTGATAAGTAATCTCGGACTCGCTGTTAGAAAATGAGCGAGTAGAGAACTCTTCATCGGGATTGGCTCCGATTCTCATACGTTTCGGTGTACCAGCTCACGGAGAAATCGATCGCACGTTACGCTAGCGCGTGTCGAACGAGTTGATAATGTCGCTTGTTGTGTACGTCTGGACTACATCCTGTTCGTCGAAGTCGGAATCGTCACTCCAGATGGCTGCATTGCAGGCGATCGCACATGCCAGATAGAGCACATCGTCCGGATCAGTATCACCGATTGCGTCGTCCGCATCCTCGATAGCTGGATAGAATTCACTGGCAGGGACAACCTCAATGTACTGGAACAACAGATCGATGAACTGTTCCACTCGGGCAGGTTTCATCCCGGACTTCTCGACGATTAGGTCCTGATAGTTCTCGATTTCGTCATGGACGAATGCGGGTGTCAACAGGTCTGGTTCGAGTGTGACGATGAGTTCTCGCGTTTTCGAATCGGCGATGAGTGCAGAGATAACGACATTGGCGTCGATGACCAGCTTCATCGTCAGTGTTACGCCGATTCCTCGTCAGCACGCTTACGTCCACTCTCGTTGATCTTATCGGCAATCTCCTGTACGTCGCTCTCGGTGAGGTCACTTTCGCTGGTAAGTCCATCCATCACTTCCAGTGTCTCGATCTTCTTCTGAATGGCCTGTCGGGTAACCTCACTCCAGTTGATTTCTGGGTGGTTCTCCATTCGCTCTTTCAACTCGTCGTCCACGTTGACGGTGATACTGGGCATATAGAATACTATGGACACACAGATTACTGTGTTTTTCGGTATGTCTCAGACCTGCCAATTTTGGCCGCCTCACGCCTCAAAGGTCAATTCGTTCGATACTCGAACGAGAGCCTGCAGCGCCCATAGACGGAAGATCGCAATACAGCGGTACGATCTCCTGCAAGACCGGATTTACAATCGTTCAGCGTCTGAACGAAAGCAAGATTGGGTAAATCTGAGTTTCCATGCTTTGGTTGTCTTGTGGAGTTAGGATGATTCTCGTCAGCGTGCAGTGAGACTAGTAGAGCTGCCAGTTAATTCGTACCCCCCCGGTGAGTTCTTCGTCAAGTCACTCCTCTCTCTGGTAATAGATGTGAACTCATGTCTTCTTACACCAGCAATACACCAATCAAAATTGATCTCTCCTATTCAGAACGTGTCGGAAAGGTAGGAACAGTCGTGTTTCACTCGGTGCCTGTCAGAAACGGTGTGCGAGGGCGAAAGCACGCACACAGTACACAACAGCGGTGGTAATGAGCCAAGAGTGAAGCCGAGTGAGTCACAAAGACAGAAACATCATTTATTGGATACCATAAAAAATATAACTGGGGCATACGAGTGAAATATATGCACGGGGGGTTCGAATGCGATTACTGTGGTGCGGCGTACGAATCAGAGGAGCAGGTCACGAAACATCTTGCAGAGGAGCACGACTCGGATGAGCTGAACCGGATTGACCGGAGGCGCGTCGAACAGTACGAGCAGGCGTCATTGCCACGGCTCCGAGAACGGGCACCTGACGTACAGCTCTCTCGGCGGACGGCACTGGCGACAGTCGGTGTCGGAATTGCAGGAGCGGTTGTCGGCCTTGGTTCGGGTGTTCTGGCACAGAACGATCCGACAGAAATCAACGACTGGTACGACCTCGACAACATCCGCATCGAGGATGAAGACGACGAGGATTTCATCGGTGGTCTCGACGGTGACTACGAGTTGGCAAACGACCTCGACGAAGACACACCCGGGTACAGCGAAGTCGTCGAGAAAGTAACCGATGAGTTTACTCAGGTTGAAACGAGTGGGGTTGGTTTCTTTGAGGGATGGATAGAATTTCTCTCATGGACGCCACTCGACAGCATTTCTGCGACAGACAGCGAGGGTGAAGCGGTTGATGTGGAAATAATTGATGCCGATACAGGGCAAGTCGAGTTCCAGGAGGATGTCGATCCGCCCGATGGTGAGGGTTTCGCTGTGGTGACATTCGACTACACAACCACCGACGAGATATTCGTTGGTTTCGATCCCATTGGAGATGTCGTCAGGCCGTTCACAGGAACGTTCGACGGACAGGGCAATGAAATCGAAGGGTTAGTTATTGACCGAGAGCCCGAGGGAGATGTGGGGTTGTTCAGTGTAGTCGATGGTGTTACAATCGAAAACGCCGGGCTTGTGGATGTTGACATTACGGGAGACAACAGAGTGGGCAGTCTTGTCGGATTCAATATTGATGGTGACATTGTGGGGTCTTACGTGACTGGTGACGTCAACGGTAGAAATAACCTCGGCGGTCTCGTCGGAGACAGCAGCGGTACAGTTGAGGACTCATACGCGACTAGTGACGTCAACGGCAACACCAGGACAGGCGGTCTCGTCGGAGACAGCAGCGGTACAGTTGAGGACTCATACACGACTGGTGACGTCAACGGCAACAACCTCGTCGGCGGTCTCGTCGGAAACAGCAGCGGTACGGTTGAGGACTCACACGGGACTGGTGACATCGACGGCGACAACTTTGTTGGCGGTCTCGTCGGAGAAAACAGCGGCACGGTTGAGGACTCATACGGGACTGGTGACATCGACGGCGACAACCTCGTCGGCGGTCTCGTCGGAGAAAACAGCGGCACGGTTGAGGACTCATACGCGACTGGTGACGTCAACGGCGACGAGACGGTGGGTGGCCTCGTCGGAAACAACAGTTTCGAAGGCAATATCAGTGAGTCGTATGCCACTGGCAATGTTGACAGTGAAGGAGACTTCGCTGGCGGTCTCGTCGGGATCAACCAGCTCGAAAGCGATATCGGTGAGTCGTATGCTACTGGCAGTGTCGATGGTAACAACATTGTGGGCGGATTCGTCGGAGCAAGCGATGCCCATATCGAGAAGTCCTACGCGACCGGTAATGTCGACGGTGACAATCAAGTCGGCGGTTTCATCGGGATCAACTTCGATACGGTAGAAGAGGCATACTCGACTGGTGACGTCGATGGCAGCGATAACGTCGGCGGTTTCGCTGGACGAAACGATGGTGAGTTTTCCCCCAGCGCGAGTGGCGTGGACGAACTCGACGAGACCGACGAAACTGACCCGACCATCGAAACGTCCTACTGGGACCAGGAAGCGTCGAGCGCAACAGAAGCCATCGGCAGTGGGCCTGGTGATGTGACCGGACTCGATACCAACGAGATGCAGGGTCTCACACCCACAGACGATGGCGACAGTACGATGGACTTTGGATTCGACCGTGACGGAGGAGACACGTGGTTTGCTGTTGTTGAAGGCGACAAATTCAACCCGACCGCCGCAGAAGACGGCTATCCCATTCTCCAGGCAGTCGCTGCTGAACCACAACTCGAAGCACAGGGAATACTGGGAGAGCCAGTTGAAGAAGGGTCCGCAACGAGCATCGACGGCGACGACGTGACCATCTCAAATGTCACAATCAGTGGTGACAACGACGAGTGAGCGACTCTTCTGAGCGGAACATCCGCCGAGAGCCCGGTTCGTGTTCCGGGCGTAATCACGCTCGAAGAGTAGCTTCTTTCTATCCGGGCCCGAACACACAGGTATGAACCACGAGCAGTCGCGGTCGCTGTACGACCGGGCACTCTCAGTCATTCCCGGCGGCGTCAACTCGTCAGTCCGAGCCATCCGACCGTACCCGTTTTTCGTCTCACGCGGGGACGGTGGTCACGTCATCGACGCTGACGGGAACCGGTATCTGGACTTCGTGATGGGGTATGGCCCGCTGTTGCTCGGCCACAGCCTCCCCGAAGAAGTGACGGCAGCCATCCAGCAACGCGCGAGCGAGGGTCCGATGTACGGCGCACCGACGGAGGTCGAGGTCGAACTCGCCGAGTTCGTCGCTCGTCACGTCCCGAGCGTCGAGATGATTCGCTTCGTCAACAGTGGTACCGAGGCAACGGTGTCGGCAGTCCGACTCGCCCGTGGCTACACCGGCCGGGAGAAAGTCGTCATCATGCAGGGCGGCTACCACGGCGCACAGGAGTCGACACTGGTCGACGGCGAGGGCGACCACACGAGTCCGTCGAGTGCGGGCATCCCACAGTCGTTCGCCGAGCACACCATCGTCGTCCCCTTCAACGACGAAGACGCCATCCACGACGTCTTCGACGCCCACGGCGACGAGATTGCGGCCGTGTTGACAGAGCCGATTCTGGGGAACTACGGCATCGTGCACCCGGTCGACGGCTACCTCGAAACGCTTCGCGAGGTGACCGACGACCACGGCTCGTTGCTCATCTTCGACGAAGTCATCACCGGGTTCCGCGTCGGCGGACTCCAGTGCGCACAGGGAAAGTTCGGCGTCACACCCGACGTCACGACGTTCGGAAAGGTTGTCGGCGGAGGGTTCCCGGTTGGGGCTATCGGTGGACGCGCCGAGATAATCGAGCAGTTCTCGCCCGCGGGTGACGTCTTCCAGGCAGGCACGTTCTCGGGCCACCCGGTGACGATGGCGGCCGGACTCGAAACGCTTCGCTACGCCGCCGCAAACGACGTCTACGACCACGTCAACACACTCGGCGAGCAACTTCGGTCCGGACTCACCGACATCCTCGCCGACGAGGCACCCGAGTACACCGTCGTCGGTACTGACAGTATGTTCAAGGTAATCTTCACACGAGAGGGACCCACCTCAAGCGGCGAGCAGTGTGAATCTGGCTGTCGCCAGCGCGCTGACTGTTCGCGCTCTGACTCCTGTCCGAAGACGGGTGCAGACGTGAAGCGAGCGGAGACCGAGCGCTGGGAACGGCTGTTCTGGCCGGCGATGAAAGAGCAGGGCATCTTCCTCACTCCGAACCAGTTCGAATCCCAGTTCGTCTGTGATGCCCACACCCAGGAGGATGTCGAGCGCACGCTCGAAGCGTATAAACAAGCGCTGTGATAGGGTCGTTCGTAATTATGTTCCGCCACGGCGACAGAGACTGTTGGCTGGGACTGTGAGAGTCGTTTTCGACTGGAACTGGTCGAAAAGAGTTACGAACGACCCTATGAGGAAGGGTCGGCTGTCCGGGCGATACCGAAAGGTCGTTTACCCCGGCTAGCGAGTGCTCGCACATGATTGTCACTGGCTCGACGAGCCAATCGCTGGCGGCTTCGCTGGCGGCCGAGACCGGCGAGCGGCTCGCGTCGGTCTCGTTCGACCGCTTTCCGGATGGTGAGCAACAGGTACAGGTGGGCGACGTCGACGACGACCACGCTATCGTCGTCGCATCGACCGTCTCTGACCGCAGCCACATCGAACTGTTACAGCTTCAGGACGCACTCGCTGAGGCTGGCGTCGACGAGGTGACGACCGTCCTGCCGTACATGGGCTACGCCCGACAGGAGCGAGCGTTCGAGCCCGGAGAACCCGTCTCGGCGCGAGCAATGGCGCGTGCGATATCCACCGGAACAGACCGCGTTCTGACAGTCAACCCGCACGAAGATGTCGTATGTGAGTTCTTCGATGTCCCTGCAGAGACAGTCGATGCCGCAGGCTTGCTCGCCGAACCTCTCGGAACTCTCGACGACCCCCTGTTTCTCGCACCGGACGCGGGTGCCATCAGCCTGGCCGAAACCGTCTGTGACGCGTACGGCGAGGGTGACACCGACCACTTCGAGAAGACGCGCCACTCCGGCACCGAGGTGAGCGTCGAACCGAGTGATACGTCAGTCGACGGCCGGTGCGTCGTTCTCGTCGACGACATCATCACCACCGGAACCACGATGAGTGAGTCCATCGCCGTGTTGAACGAGCGCGGTGCGAGTGCGGTGTACGTCACCTGTATCCACCCGATGCTCGTCCGCAACGCTCACCTGAAACTCGCACGCGCGGGTGTCGAGGCAATCTACGGGACGGACACCATCGAACAGCCAGTGAGTGCGGTGAGCGTCGCGCCAGCCATCGCAGACGCCCTCTGAGCTTGTTTCATCTCTCGGCAGTTTTGTGTGCGTGTGTTCCCAACAACGGGTATGGACGCATACATCGCACTGAACGACCGTCTGCTCGTAGTCAGTGACATCGGGGAGGACCCAACAGCGAGCGAACGTCTTCTCGGCCACGATTTCGAGTGCATCGAGGCGACAGCAACACGCCCATCGCGAGTGTTCGCCGGAACTGTCGACGACGGTCTGTTGCGCAGTACCGATGCTGGCGAGAGCTGGGAGGAAGTCGGTGCGTTCGACGACCGCGTGACTGCCGTGACGACCAGTCCACACGACGACGATGTCATCTGGGCGGGGACAGAGCCGAGCGCAGTGTATCGCTCGGACGACGGTGGGGAGACGTGGACACACTGCGACGGTCTGACTGACCTGCCGTCAGCCGAACGCTGGTCGTTCCCACCCCGTCCGCACACCCATCACGTCCGGTGGCTCTCGGTCGACCCACACGACCCCGAACAGGTGTACGTGGCCATCGAGGCGGGCGCGTTCGTCCAAACGACCGATGGCGG
>PUMG01000155.1 GCA_003551265.1 Halovenus sp. | reverse complement strand
TTCCCGGTCGTCGAGGGAGTCGACTACATCGGTCCGCTGCCCGGTCCCGACGAACTCGAGTCACCGACGTTCGACCTCTCTGCGTTCGACATGGAGCTTCAGGGCGCACGCGAACTCCTCGAAGACGAGGGGATGCTCCCTGTCTGAACCCGAGAGTGAGGCAAGGCGCGGGGCGAAAGCCACACACAGAAACGAATAGACACACACAAGAGCGAACAGACACCAACACTGACGCAATGAGAGCACTCGATTCCCTTCTCGGCCATCCTCGGGTTCCCGACAGACTCGAGAGACGGCTTCGAGGGGTCGACCCGTGGCTGGCGTTGCTGGCTGTTCTCAGTGCAATTCTGGCGTTGCTTATCGTCTCGCCGATGTTCTGGCTGCTCTGGCAGGCCTCGACAGTGGAGGTTTCGCGAGCGTTAGACCTGATGTTCTCGTCGGTCACAGCGAGAATCACCCTCAACAGCCTCATCCTGATGGTGTCAGTGACAGCGCTGTCGATTCTCATTGGTGTGCCACTCGCGTTGTTGACGACCCGGACGGACCTGCCGTATCCACGCTTCTGGACGATTGTCGCTACGCTGCCGCTGGTTATACCCAGTTATATCGGTGCCATCGCGTTCGTCTCTATGTTCGGTTCCGGTGGCGAAGTCGACTCCCTCTTCGGAGTGACACTGCCCCGCGTCCACGGCCTGTGGGGGGCGGTGTTCATCATCACGCTCTACACATATCCGTACGTCTTTCTGACGACTCGTGCGGCACTGGTCTCGATGGACAGTTCGCTGGTCGATGCTGCACGGACACTGAACCACGGCCCGTTCAGGTCGTTCCGTCGCATCACACTCCCGATTATACGGCCGGGAATCGCTGCCGGTGCGTTGCTCGCAGCGCTGTATGCTGTTTCGGATTTCGGGACACCGGCGTTCATGCAGGCAAACGTGTTCACGAGCCGCATCTACGGTGAGTTCAACGACTTTGCGGTCGATTACGCTGCGTTGCTCGCACTCCAGCTAGTTGCCATCGTCGCCGTCATCCTCGTCATCGAGGCAGGAATCGGACAGGATGATGAGACGAGTGGGGGTGGCGAGAGCGGAAGCACGATTCGCCTCGGATACTGGAAGTGGCCTGCCATGGGAGCCATCGCGACAGTCGGTATCGTGACGCTGGTGGTTCCGATAGTGATATTCACAACGTGGTTGTTCCGGAGCGAGGGTGACCGGATTCCTGCACTCGAATTCCAGGCGGAGGTTGCCGTCAACTCTGTGTATCTTGCACTGCTTGCGGCGGCAGTCGCGTGTGCGTTTGCCTTGCCGATTGCGTACTACTCCGCGCGAAAGAATTCCCTTGTCTCTCGAATCCTCGAACGGGCGACCTACATCGGATTCGCCGTACCAGGCGTCGTTATCGGTCTCGCGCTGGTGTTTCTCGGCACCCAGACGCTCCCGTCTATATACCGCGAAGGTGTCTGGTTGCTCGTGTTCGGATACGTTGTTCGGTTCCTCCCACAGGCTGTCGGAACTGTCCGCTCGTCCGTGCTTCAGGTGGAAGAAGCGGAAATCGAGGCTGCTCGAACACTCAATGCCGGACGCATCGAAACGTTCCGGCGCGTTACGCTCCCGCTAATCGCTCCGGGGATGGTCGCTGGCGCTGTACTCGTCTTCTTGACGACGATGAAAGAGCTTCCGATGACGTTGATGCTCCAGCCCATCGGCATGGACACTCTCGTCATCAAAGTCTGGCAAGCGCACGGCGCACTTGCATACCGATACGCCGCCGTTCCTGCCCTCTTGCTCGTGCTCATCTCCGGCGTGACGATGCTCGTCCTGTTGCGACAGGAAGGCAGCAACGTCAGTTGAAACAGCCGTACGTCTACAGGTGAAACGAGCGTTTGAGCCTGCAACGGATTAATTGGTCTCTCGAGAGACACACCACTCATGGACCGCCGAGAACTCCTCGCTGCCACGGGTGCCCTTACTGCAGTCGCTCTTGCGGGATGCATCCAGAACAGTGATTCAGATGACGAGGACCCGGGTACAGATGACGAGGACCCGGGTACAGATGACGAGGTGCCCAGTACAGACCCCGAGAAGAATCCAGAGATTCCAGAAGACGAGTTACAGACACTCGCACGGGACAACGCGGCCTTCGCGACGAACCTCTACTGGGAGTTACGCGCTGACACCGACGAGAACGTCTTCTTCTCTCCCTACAGCATCAGCGTCGCGCTGGCGATGGTCTACGCAGGGGCGGAAGGTGAGACGGCAACCGAGATGGAAGAGACGCTGCAGTTCACGGCAGGCGAGGACGTTCACCCTGCCTTCGCCACCCTCCAGCACGCACTGGCCGCTCGCGAGACAATCGAAAACCCGGAAGCGGACGACGAGGACGACACAGTCGACGCGTTCAAACTTCGCGTCGCGAACGCGCTCTGGGGACAGGAAGGTACCGAGTTTGCAGCGGACTACCTCACGCTCACAGAGGAGTACTACGGTGCGGGTATCGCAGACGCAGACTTCGCAGGCGACTCTGACGGCGAACGCGAGCGGATCAACGACTGGGTCGCCGACCAGACCGAGGACAGAATCGACGACCTGCTCCCCGAGGGTTCGATCACCGCCGAGACCGTGCTCGTTCTGACGAACGCGATTTACTTCCTCGCGAGCTGGCAGTCGGAGTTCGACCCAGACTACACCGAAGAAGGACCATTCGAGACACTGGAAGGAAGCGAGTCGACAGCCCAGTTCATGTCCCAGAGTCTCCGAACCGGATACGCTGATGTTGACGGAGCCGAAGCCGTCGAACTTCGATACGTCGGCGGCGAGGTGTCGATGGTGCTGGTGCTTCCGGAGGACGGCCGCTTCGAGGAGTTCGAGAGCGACTTCGACGCCGACAGACTGTTCGACATCTTCGACGACCTGAGCGACTACAGGGGAGAGCTGTTCCTCCCGAAGTTCGAAATCGAGACCGAGTTCCAGTTGAGCGAACCGCTCCAGGAACTCGGAATGACCCGGTCGTTCGGAGGCGACGCTGATTTTGGTGGTATGTACGAGGGCGACGGAACCGGGTCGTGGATCGACGAGGTGTATCACGACGCCTTCGTGAGCGTCGACGAGGAAGGGACCGAAGCCGCAGCAGCAACGGCAGTCACCATGCCCGTCGACGAGCCATCGAGCTGGGGCGAACTGCGATTCGACCGGCCGTTTCTGTTCTGTATCCGTGACCGACCGACCGACTCTGTGCTCTTTCTTGGACGTGTCACCGACCCTGCCTAGATGGACTGATACATCTTATTTTGCAGTATCGCCATCCGTATCGGTGGCTTCGGCATCGCCATCTGTCCCGGTGGCTTCAGTGTCGGTGGTTTCGGTATCGTCAGTTGTGTCTTCACCGTCCCCATTCAGTGCATCCCCACTCAGGCGGAATCCACCGGTCTCCTCGCGCCCGGAGAGTTCACGCTGTGGGAACGGAATCTTGATGCCCGCATCCTCACAGGCAGCCTTGGTGGCACAGACGAGGTCGTCACGAACGCGAGTGACACGGCGGGCAGTCGGCGCATCGATCCAGACGCGTGCCGAGAGTGTGACCGAAGAGTCGCCGAGTCGTCGGGCAATAACGTCCGGCTCTGGCGTCTCCCGAACGTGGTCGTACCGTGCGGCAACCGTCTCTGTGGCTTCGAGAACGACCTCGCGAGCGTGGTCCACGTCGGTGTCGTAGTCCACGCCAACGTCGATTTCGGCTCGGAATCGTCCTTCTCTGGTCCTGTTCTTGACAACTTTTGTCGTGACCACGTCGTTCGGAACGACGATGTACTCGCCGTCGAACCCACGAATTCGGGTACTCATCAGCGTGATATCGGAGACCGTCCCCTCGTCCTCGTCGACACGAATCCAGTCGCCCACTTCGAACGGCCGCGAGAACATCAGCACGAACCCGCCGACCAGCGAGCCGAGCGTCTTTCGGGCCGCCAGTCCGACGACGATACCCAGGAACCCGGCCCCGACCAGCAACCCCGTGAGGTCGACCTCCCACACCCCGAGAACGATGAGCAGACCGAGCCCCCAGAGTGAAACCTGTGTGAGGCGGAGCGCAATCTCGCGCTGGTGTTCGGTGAGTGTCTCGGTGTCGGTCACGAGGTCGTCGAGCAGCCGCGTTGCGATACCGACGAACACCTGTATCGCCACCAGAACGATGAGCGAGATGGTTACCTTCGGGGCTCGCTCGTCGAGTCGGAGCACTCCAAGCTGGTCGAGGAGCGTCTCGGTCTGTCCCCAGACATCGGCCGTGGCGAGGAGCGTCACGACGACGATGGTGATTGTGAGAACAGAACTGATCAGGTCGACGACTATCGGAGAGTAGCTCTCGATGAGCAGACGGCGGAGTCGGCGGACGAGAACGACCGAGGCGAAGGCTACCCCTGCCAGGACGACCGACGCGAGCAGCTGTAACTCCAGCGAGAGACCGAGTTCTTCCAGCCCGAACACTCAGAACACCGCCGTTCGATGCGCCATTTTGTGGCCGAAAGAGAGCGAGACAGTAATCCCTGTGTGTACCGGCCGGTATTTCCGGCTCGTGCGTATGAGTATCCAGAGAGCGCCTCGCAAGTACGTTTATTCGGCGTCAGCCACCTACTTTATAGTATGAGCTGGAGCACAGACAGCCTGAAGGTGCGGGCTGGCAAGGAGGTGTACAACGCGGCGGGGGAGAAACTCGGTACCGTTCGCGGTTTCGACGAACACGGGTTCTACGTGCGTGCAGACCGAAACGTCGAGGTGCTGTCCGGCGGCACCGACCGGGCCGAGGGCTCTGATGCGCTGATGTGGCGGTGCTGGGAGTGTGGCGAGATGGGGAAACTCGCGGGCATCCCGGAGGAGTGTCCCGCCTGCGGTGCGCCAAAAGAAGATATCTATTACTGGCAGGAAGACTGACACGGCCATATGGACATCTGCGTGTTCGGTGCTGGAAGCCTCGGAAGTCTCATCGGGGGGTTGCTCGCCGATGCACACGACGTGACGCTGGTCGGGAGACGACCACACGTCGACGCCATCGACGCCGACGGACTCCGTCTCACCGGAGCGTTCGACAGTACGGTCGCCCTCGAAGCGCGAACCGACGCACCCGAGAGCGCAGACCTCGCGGTCGTAACGGTGAAAAGCTTCGATACGGGTGTAGCGGCACGAGAACTGGCCGGGATGGGCCTGAAATACGCACTCTCGCTCCAGAACGGAATGGGAAACGAACAGCGCCTCGCCGGTCACCTCGCCTGCCCGGTGCTGGCCGGGACGTGTACGTACGGTGCTCGTCTGTCCGAACCGGGCGTCGTCGAGTGTACCGGCATCGGTGAGGTGGTGTTTGGTGTACGAACAGGGGGGCCGTCCGCTGTTGTCGACCGGGTCGGAAGCGCCTTCCAGACGACACCACTCGACACAGAGGTATCGACGGAGATGCCACGAAAGCTCTGGGAGAAACTCGCCATCAACGCAGGCATCAACGCAGCGACCGCGCTCGCTCGGGTCCCGAACGGCGCACTTGTGGACAGCCCTGGCGAATCCGTTGCCCGGGAGGCCGCCCGGGAGACAGCACGAGTCGCACAGCACCACAGCATCGACCTCGACACCGAAAAGACGGTCGAGACGACGCTCTCGGTTGCCGAGGCGACCGCCCCAAACACCTCGTCGATGCTTCAGGATATCGAATCCGAACGACGCACAGAAATAGACGCCATCAACGGCTACGTCGTCGACTACGCAGACGACCCTGTCCCTGTCAACGAGACGCTGACTGCGCTCGTGCGTACGTGGGAGAGTGAGCGAAAGTTGAGAGATGAGTGATACTTATCACGGATTGCGCGGTGAGTGAAAACTGGAGAAAAAACCCGAGAGTTAGAACGGGGCCTGTGGGCCTTCGTCATCGTCGCCGTCGGTGGTGTCACCGGGGAACGACGGACTCATGCCAGCTCCACCGGCCATGCCCTCGTTGCCGCCCATCCCTGTCGAGGCGTGGACAGTCTCGATTTCCGGAATCTCTTTTGTCATCCGCGTTTTGATCGCCTGAATCGTCATTGGGGAAATGCCACAGCCAGAGCAGGCACCCCCAAGCTGGACAGTCACCTCACCGCTTTCCATGTCGAGGTGCTGGATTGCTGCGCTGCCGCCGTGCATCTGAATCTGCGGGAAGTTTCGACGCAGGAAGTTCGTGATTCGCTCGCGGAGCTCATCCTCTGGACTCTGCTCCTCTGTTTCTGTGCTCATCACCACTACATAACGGCTCCGGCGTCTTAGCCTTTCGGTCTCACTGTGGACGCACGAACACCGGTATCGGGGAACGCTTTTATTTTGTCCGTGCCACGTCGAGGTATGTCCGGTGTACAGAGGATGAGCAGCTACGTCGGTGTCGACTGGGCTCGTGGTTCGTGGCTCGCAGTCGCGTTCGACGACGACGGCTACGCCGAGACGCAGGTGTTCGACGAGATTGGCGACCTCTGGTATCACTACGAGGAGACCGCGACACGAATTCTCATCGACGTTCCCATCGGTCTCATCGAAGAAGGCACCGATGGGCGGGAGTGTGACCGCCTCGCCAGAACGGTGCTGGGACCGCGACACCGGAGCGTGTTTACCCCACCGGTCCGCGAAGCGACGCGGAAACGCCGCTATCCGGCAGCGAAGCGCGTCCACGAACGAAAGACTGGGAGTGGGCTCTCGAAGCAGGCGTTCGCTCTCAGCGAGTCCATCGCTGGCGTCGACGACCTGCTCCGGAACGTCCCCGAGGCGCGGATGACGTTCCGGGAGTCTCACCCCGAGGTGTGTTTCCGTGCGTTCGCGGGTGAACCACTCTCACACTCGAAGAAAAAAGCCGCTGGCTACGCAGAGCGGATGCGAGCGCTCGCTGGATTCGACTCTGACGCACCGCCGATCATCCAGGCGGTCGCCGAGAGCACAGACGGTGCCGCAGTGGCTGTCGACGACGTGCTCGATGCAGTGGCGCTGGCGTACACTGCCCGACCCAGACGTGGGTCCTTGCACTCGCTCCCACCGGAACCACCAACCGACACCAAGGGGTTACCGATGGAGATTGTATACAGGTCACCCGTCCCACTCTCGCCGTGATTTGACCTGCTTCAAACGACACGCTTAGTTATCGTGGTTGCGAACGTACCCACAGTGTCGAGGGAAAGCGAACGAGAACTCACGCGCGAGCACTCTGCGGAGAGTGACGACGGTAGCGAGACGGCCTCGACGGACAGAGCGGATGTCGACTCCGCGGCGGGTTCGTTCCTCGAAGTGGAGCAGGAACTCGACGCGATGGTCGAGGGGATGCAGGTGCGCGGTCAGGCGATCGACGTCGAGCGTGTTCCGGCGTACGACGTTCCCGAGGGCTTTCCGTACGAAATCTGGACGGACGACGCGCTGGCGCTCACGCTCGAACTCGCCGAGACTCAGGGAAAGACAGTCACCACGTACTTCGCCTGGCCGGGCAAGGGTGCCGACGAGCGCCTGGGGAAACTCCTGCAGTTGCGCGAGATACCTATCGACCGCTTCGCCGACCTCCACGGCGAGGATATTCTCCTCCAGGTCGAAAACGGTCACTTCGTCCCGGTATTACCCGAAGAGGAACAGCGTGGCGACGCCCGTGCGTACTGGGGTATCCTCGCCGGACTGTTCCCGAGCGTGCTCATCGCCGTTGCGGGTATCTTCAACGTCGGCGGATTTCTCTTCACCCCGACGTTCGTGCTCCTGTGGCTACTGGCCACGTTCGTCGTCCTGCCGCTTTCGACGTACTACGACGCCTGGAACCTGCGCACGACGACCAACTGGCGTGGCGGACCGCTGTTCTGGGCGACCCTCGCGATGATTCCCGGTCTGAACGTCGTCAGCTCTGCCGCCTATCTCATCCTCAGACAGAACGCCGAACCGATTATCTGAAGCGCTCGTCGAGTTCGATGCGATATACTCTTCACCAGCCTCGAACTGTCGGCGACAGATAGCGCGTAAACTCGCGTCCGAAGCGGTCTGCAAGCGTTGCCACGTCCTCGCCAGCGAGCACATCGTAGCCGTCTTCGAGGGCAGATTCGACCCGGACACCCAGTGCGACGTCCATGATTGCATCGCTTTCGAGAAACTCCTGTGCGTGTTCGAATTCGCGTGTACGCTCGACAACGTAGCGGTCGTCCTCGATGAACGGGCCGTACTCCTCACTGTCTTTGTAGGCCTCGAAGAACCGCTCTGCGTGTGCGCGAACGTGGACTGGTGGGCCGGTGTGGCGCTCGATTCGTGGTCGGGTCGCAACTGCGAGTTCGAACAGCAAGACGACCCACTCCTCGTCGGCAAACGCCGCCGTCCGAAAGAGGTCGAACTGGCGACGCAGAAGCTCTTCAGCAATCCCGTCCATCGAGCGGTCGAGCTGTGGCCAGAGCTGGTCTGCAACGATGTCCGGGCGCTCGAACAGAAG
>PUMG01000128.1 GCA_003551265.1 Halovenus sp. | reverse complement strand
TTGCTGTTGGTCACGGTCCCGGGTGTGACCGTGAGCTGCGGAGACCGAAACGGTCTCCGTTCTCGTGGTTATTGTTCACCCTACGGACCTTATTCACAGCATCAGGACTTATATCTTTCGCCGCAATATAATGTTCCGTGAACTACGACTAGTCACTCGACATGGTCAGTAAATACAAATCACGCCGTTCAGAGACTTGCAGGCGTGTTCTCAACTGTTTACACTCGACACCTGGGGTGTGGGTGTCTACTCAAAAGAAACTCGAGGCGAATTTTCCACTCCCAGTGAGGCGGGGCTGAAACCATCGT
Organism: Halovenus sp.; assembly: GCA_003551265.1. Classification (GTDB taxonomy): domain Archaea; phylum Halobacteriota; class Halobacteria; order Halobacteriales; family Haloarculaceae; genus Halovenus. The sequence goes on along the minus strand of PUMG01000128.1, from coordinate 8,182 downwards.
TTCCGCTATTATCGATATACCTTGAATCACCTGTTTCAGACTCTCTCGCTGATTATTACTCCGGAAACAGTGGGGTGTACAGCAAGAGTTCTTACCAAACACTTATGCTCAAATGGACTGTATTGTTTGGTAAGAAAATGCCCACTCGTCCACCAGCACCCGATTCACTCCCGAAGTATCTCGTAGAGGGCGTTCCGAAGCAAGACGACGTGGACTTACGCGCTCTCCAGCAGTGGATTGACGAACTCCTCGAGTACCGCCAGGAGGTCGCTCCTGAAGATATTGACGTTGGTGACGGTGAATCGCTCGAGACCGTCGAGGAATCGAGCGAGGGAGCGGTGGTGATCAAGAAGGTCAGCTGTGGCAAAGAGACCTGCAAATGCCAGCGCGGTCAGCTCCACGGTCCCTACAAGTATATCGTCCGTCGGCGAGGCGATGGTCTCGACTGGGAGTACAGAGGGCCAGTCACTGATACTCTCGAATAGGTTGCATCGTGGTGCTTAATACGTCCCTACTCATTGTTCTTTTATAATGCGGGAGGTAAGGGTAACAGTTCCTCCACAGGCCCAGTCCACCGTTCTTGAAGTTCTCAATGAGCACGAGATTCATTACGAAATTCATGATGGAATCGTCGACGCCGAGGGAGAGACAATCGTTTCCATCGTGTTCTACATTCCTGCGGCTTCGACACAGTTTGTTACTGACCAGATTCGGGAGTACGTCGACGACGACCATCCAATATCGGTTATCCTCCAGGAGACGAGTACAGTCATCGGGAAAGAACACACACACCAGCGAATCAAAAGAGAGACAGGGAAGAACAAGATTGCACGGGAGGAACTGCTCCAGCGGGCACAGGAACTTCAGCCAGCGTTGCGGTCGTATCTGACTCTCAGTGTCCTATCCGTGGCTATCGCGATATTCGGTCTCCTGCTCGATTCGACGGCTGTTGTCATCGGTGCGGTTGTGCTGGCACCACTCATGGGTCCAGCACTCGCCGCGGGGGTGGGAACGGTCGTCGACAACCAGGAGATGTTCCGTCGTGGCATCTATATGCAGAGTCTGGGAGTCTCCGTTGTGGTCGTCTTCGGAGCGGCGTTCGCCTACGTACTGCGGTGGTTCACGCCACTTACCCCCGATCAGGTTCTCGGCATCGGTGAAGTCAGCCAGAACGTCGCGCCGAACGTTCTCGCACTGGGTCTCGCGTTCGGTTCGGGTATCGCAGGCGCGTACAGCCTCTCGTTCAAATCCCCGTCATCACTGATCGGTGTTGCGATGGCTGCTGCGATTCTTCCCCCGCTCGGCGTGACCAGCATCGGTATCGCGTGGGAGATGCCTGCAGTCGCGCTCGGTGCGTTCATCTTCGCACTGCTCAACATCCTCGTCATCAACATGATCGCAATTCCAGTGTTCTGGAGTCGCGGTTACTCCCCGAACGAGCTGTTTGAGGGCGGATTCAGCATCTCCGAGCGTGGGTGGAAGGTGTTTGATGTACGGGTGCACTGGTCGAGTGAAGCGTGGTTCAGACGCGTGTCGGTGATGCTGGTTCTGATACTGCTCGTGTCTTCGTTTGTCGGGTTCGTAACGATCGGTCAGTGGGAGAACTCACAGCTCGAACAGGAGATTCGGGGAGATATCGAAGAGATTCACGACCAGCCCCAGTACCAGGCGCTAGAGATTGTGGACATCGAAGTCGAGTACGACCAGTCGCTGCCGGTTCCGAACGTCAAACAGGTGAGAACAACGGTGTCGTATACGCCACAGACTGACGAAGCGATTGCAAACGACTTTCTGATACGTATCTCCGCGCTCATCGAACACAGATACGACGTCCAGGTCATCATGTCTGAACAACGGGCAATCAGTGATTGATAATGACACAACACTCTGAACCATCTCCGCGGTACACGCGCCGAAAGCTACTCACGACCGCTGGCGCGACTGCTGTGGTTTCGTCGGCCGGTTGTGCTGGGCCGCTCATGGAAACCCGGTCCAGAGACCGGCCCGATGACGACGATTTCGTTATTGTCGCCCGTGACTTTACCGAACACCAGTTGCTCTCACACATGACTGCGGTGGTGCTGAACGAGACAGGTACCAAAGATGCACGTGTCGTGGACAGAGCCTGGCAGAGCTTCAAGCCGTACGCCTACCTGCCGTACGAGCCACTGGATCTGCACTGGGAGTACATGGGGACTGCCAACGAGTCCATCTTTCTCGATATCAACCTGTTCGAGGACGGTATCGAGGCAGGTATCGACAGGATGAGAGCGGAAGCACTCCCTGACGGGATTCAGATTCTCGACCCGACAGGATTTACCAGTGCGTGGGAACTGGTCGCGAGCGTGGAGTGGGTTGAAGAGACCGGTATCGCGACGTACTCGGCGCTCACACGACGGTACAACGAGAGCAGAGACGTAACCGTTGCACTGAAACGTCCCTTTGCGTTCCGGGGGAACGCATGGCCCTCCTTGCTCCAGCACTACGTCGACCGTGTCAGGGTCAATCCGTTCGAGAACGTGATTCTCGTGGGGCCGCTGGAGACGTACGAGGCGGCACTCGATGGTCGCGCTGCGGTGGGAGAGGGTGCAACATCCGAGCCACAGATTACCGACGAGTTCGTCGTACTCGAAGACGACAGGAATTTTTACATCTCCTCGCCCGTGCTCCCGTTCGTCGACGCAAACGAGTTGACACCACAGCTCGAATCCCGTCTGAGCGCGCTCGCAACCGCGCTCGACACCGCTGAAACGATGCGACAGCTGAACGCCCGGGTCGATTTTGACGGGGAAGACCTCGAAGCCGTCGCACGAGAGTTCGTTATGGATGAAGTTCTGTAATTCTCGTCTGTCAGTGTGAGTACATCGCCTTGATAGTCTCTTTCGCGTCCGAAAACGCCGCTGCATAAAACTTCGCGGGTGGGTGCTCCCAGACGCTCGCGCGGAGTTCGTCCGCTCGGGTTCTCACCTCGTTGCCGAGTTCGGGACCCAGTTCGTGTGCAGGCAACGCATCGAACTCCGGCGAGCCATGTCGTCTTGCAACCTGCTGTTTTGCCCTCGCCGTGAACTTTCTCGCTTTGAGTGTCCTGACGAGGTCAACAATCTCCGCCGGAACGAGTTCCGGGCTGAAGTTGACGACAGTGAATGCAATGGGACTCGACGTCAGGTATCGCACTGTTGGTGCTGGCGTGGATTGTCTTTCGACGCGGGTCAGCCACTCGTCGATGTTCACGGGATTCAGTGTCTGTGTCGTCGGAACGACCAACCCCTCGTCCAGCCAGTGGATAAACTCCTGGCCACGCCGTGAGTACGGCCGCTCGAACCGTGGCACTGCGCGCGCGTACGTCTGCTTCTGGTCGAACTGCCGAGAGAACGGATTGAGCATCGACAGCGTCCCCAGATGCAACACCGACCCGTTTCGACCACGGTCGTCTCCTGGTGGCGTCGTCTGAATCTCGTACATGTACATCGACTTTCGATCCCGCCACCATCGCCTCCCGTAGTTCTGATCTGCGATGTAGAAGTGGTTGTTGATGTTGATGATCTTCGGTGCAAGGTCCACTCCCTGTGAATCGAGATATCTCCGCACGGTGTCGGTGAGCAAGGCAACAGTTGCGTTCGCCTCTGCATTGCCGTACGCTCCACGTGGTTCCATTCGCACGTTCAACGCTTCCGTGAGCGAGGTGAGCCGAGCGTCACTCTCCAGTTTGGCCCGAAGTGAGCTCGCCTCTTTGCTCACCTTCTCGAAAATCTCCTGTTCGTCTTCGTGCATCAACTCAACGAGCGTGGTGTACCCGTCTTCGTCCATCGTGACGTGCGTGACAGTCACGTCCGGATTCTTGTGGTGAATGTATCGCCCGGTGACCGCTGCAATCTGCTCGTAGGACTGATAGACGACGTCTCTGACCTGCTCGTAGTCGAATCCTGTTATCGACGCAATTTTCCTCGAAAACAGTTCGGACTCGTGAATCAGGATAATCTCGTCTGGGTCTGCGTTCCCTGTGACGACCCCTCCAATCTGGTCGAGTATCTGTCTCGCTTCTGGCAGGTACGTCTCGGCAAATTCACGGAGTTGCGATGGTGTTTCGAGGCGCTGTCGGGGATGTGCAGGGTCTCGACCTGCGTTGAGTGCCTGTGTGACGTACGGAGAACACCAGCAGATGCCGGTGAGAACCTGGCCCGCGTCGACGTACTCGCGGAGTTCGTTCCCCCGTGGAGCAATCCCGCCGACGAGTCTCGGCATGTCGTAGCCCGCCGCCTTCACAGCGGCGTAATCGACGGGTTCGGCACCGATTCGGGCAAGTGTCTGGGCAATCTGCTCGAACTCCCGTTCGAGTGCGCCGTTCGAGGCGAGGTTTACGTTCTGCTGACTCATACAACCCGACTCGTCGAAATCGCCCGATCTGTGGCGGTAAGAACGCGATAACAACTCATTCGTATCTACCATCAGATGGCATCCATCTAAAAAATATGTTATGAAATATCATCAACCCAACCCGGGCCCCCGGGGGTGTCGTGAACTAGGTCTCACAATAGAGGGGCTGTTTTTCCAGATGAACCGGGGGTGTGAACCCTGGACGAGAAACGATATCACAATTCATGGATGAAGCACCATGACAAGTAGACTGCTCCTGAGACAAAAGGATTCTAGCTAGGCGATAGTTTTATTTGTGTGGGTGATGAAACGCATCCGTACGACATCTATAACAGTTGGATAAGGTTTGTTTGCTTATCTAACTGTCCTTCGTATTGTGGTTATACTTTTCACCCTGATTGCCGCGTAAGGATTCAATTGTGGCACTTTCTCCTATATATCTATCCGTAGTGTCATTTGGGGCTTGTAAATGATGTACCTGGTTAGGAGTCAGCCTAGTTCACGACACCCCCGGGGGCCCGGGTCAAGGTATACAGAAATTCAGGGGGTTGAGAGCTTGTCAGAGTTCACGACACCCCCGGGGGTGGTAGACCACATCTCCCACTAAGTTCACGACACACCCGGGGGTGATGCTACATTGACCTCCGTCACTACGTTCACGACAGGGGGGTTTTATATACTATAGTGCAAAAGACTAGATTATGGACGAGAGTATTTGGGAGACTGGGGAGATCTTCAAGAACGAAGAGGTCCTGAACGAACATTACACTCCTGATGAAATTCCAGAGCGGGAAGAAGAGTCAGCTGAACTCGTCAGGGGTCTCCGTCGCGTGTTCCGTGGTGGAGAGCCAAAGAACATGTTTCTTCAGGGAAAAACGGGTCAGGGGAAGACAGCAACTGCTCGATATGTTCTTGACGAATTCGAAAAACGCGCGTCTCAGCACGATATCGACGTCGAGACAATCTTCCAATCATGTTCTAACCATTCATCATCATATCACCTTGCATGCAATCTCGTCGAGCGGTTCACCGGAACTGATCCTAACGGTCACCCACAGCAGAAGGTTTTCGATAAGATGTACGCTGTCCTAGAAGAGCGGGCCGAGAACATCGTCATTGTGTTTGACGAAATTGATAGTATCGGGGAAAAGCACGATATCCTCTACGATATTCCACGAGCGCGTGATAACAACGACATCGAAGACACGAAAATTGGGATTATCGGTATCACCAACGACAGTACCTTTCTGCAGAGTATGGACCCACGGACGAAGTCGTCACTCTATGATGGAACGATTCAGTTTGACGCCTACGAAGCAGACGACCTCCAAAATATTCTCCAGCGACGTGTTGAGAAGGCTTTCTTGGATGGGGTTGTTGAGAATAGTGCAATCCAGCTATGTGCTGCCTACGCTGCCCAGGACAAGGGGTCTGCCCGTCAAGCCATTGATTATCTATATGAAGCCGGCGACGTTGCGATCGACCATAACAGCTCAACGGTGACTGACGAACATGTCCGTGAAGCCGAAGAGCGGGTCAATAAACGAAATGTGACACAGAGTATTACCGGTCTCACTGTTCAGGATCACCTCACATTGTGTGCAGTAGTCTCGCTCGCACTGGATGGTAACGAACCAGCTCGAACTCGGCAGGTCTATTCTGAATACTCCAATCTTACCAGGTCTATCGATGTCAACTCACTTGCCATGGACCGTGTTCGCGACCATCTCCAAGATCTTGATATGATTGGTGTTATCGATGGTGAACTCCGGTCTGGCGGATCTGAAGGTGGGAAAAAATATTACTGGCAGCTGAATACAGATATCGGAGCAACGATCGAGGTGCTACAAGAAATTGATCGGCTGAGTGATTTAATGGAGTTGATCGCCAGCAGGGGCAATGAGCAACTCTCACGATACAGCTGATCAGTTTATGTCCCTGTGAAATCTGGTCGGCAATGACAATCTTAACCACTTGCGTGTTCATTCTCTCTGAGTAATGGCCGAAAACCTGTGGATTAGCTTTGCATTTTTGACGGCCAGTATCTTCGCGACGGTCTCGCTGTTCGACAAGATTGTACTGGACAAGCGTGTCTACAGCACACTTACCACGTCGGCGGTCAGTTCGATGCCGATGTACGTGCTATTCATCGCAGTCGGTCTCGTGACCGGGAATACGGTTGTGACGTCGACACCGAATCCCGACGTGTTGCTGTTGATTGGGCTGTCGATTTTCACGGGTGTCGTACACGCCGTCAGCATCACCGCGAACTTCTTCGGTCTCGAAGTGAGCGAGGTGTCGACGTTCGTTCCGCTCGTCTCCTCTGACGTGATATTCGTCGCAATCGTCGCATTCTTGTTTCTCGGCGAAGAGTTTCCTCCCCTCGTCTACGTGGGAATCGCCACCATCTTCTGTGGCGTCTTTTTGATTTCACTCGACCTTTCGCGTGGTCTTGCACTCGGCTCGCTCCAGACACTGTACATGGGCCTGCTCGTCGCCGTCCTGTTCGGGGCAACCGACATTCTGCTGAAGTACCTCACGTTCGAACTCAACATGTTCGAAATCCTGTTCTGGTACGGCATCGGTGGATTTGCTACGTTCGCACTCTATGGCTGCTGGCGCACAATCACAGACCAGGCGACGACCCCCCCGGCACCGTTTTTCCGTGCGCTGGTCACCGTTGCGGGTTCTCTCGTCATGCTCAGAGGTGTCGGTCTCGGTATCGGGTTCTTCACGTTGACGAGAGCGCTCGAACTGGGTCCGGTTTCACTCGTCATTGCGGTCGTGAAGACACAGGTTCTCCTCGTGTTCTTTGCTGCGGTCGTGTTGTCCAGACTCACACCAGAGGTACTGTACGAACACATCGATAGTCGGGTGTTCGTTCAGAAGCTGGTCGCGTCTATACTCATCATCGGGGGCGTCGTTCTCATCCAGACGCTCATGAGTTGAACGCTTCACCACACGCGAGTTGGCTACTTGTTTTGTGGAGCCTGTGCAAATGCATCGTCTCGACCCGGAATCAGCGTTAGAATCAACAGCCCCGAACAAAAGAACGCCAGAATGATTACCAGGAACTGGGTGGCGCTGATTGCTGTTCCAATGACTGTCGGTGAGAGCAGTGCGGTCCCGACGCCGATGCCTGAGAACCACCAGACGAGAAACAACAACAGCTTCACGGCAGTTATCGGCCGTATCTCATCGTCTGGGGGGATATGTTCTGACTTCGGGGATGGGGTCTGTCCTGTCATCGGTCGACACGCTCGCTTTCTCGGTCACTGGTTCTCTCTCGCTCCTGGGGTGTTTCACCTCTCGCAACGTCGTACACCACACCGACAATTGCCAGCACGAGAATGGGTGCAACGAGAGTTCCGGCGATGACGGGAGCAGCCTCGGCGACTCTCGTTCCGCCGACGAGTACGAGTGCTGTCGTCATCCCTGCCTGCAGTCCACCCCAGATCCCTCGAAGTGCTGCTGACGGATCAGTTCCAATCTCGGTCGTCTGGAACGCCATACAGAGGGTCAGTGAGTCGGCGGACGTCACGAGAAACGTGACGATGAGCACGAGAAAGAGAATCAAAAGCAGCGTCTCTCCAGGGAGTACCTCGAACAGCGTGAACCCTGCGAGGGCTTCGTCCTGTGGAATCGTCGTCTGCCCGGTCAGTTCGAAGTGAAGTGCGCTTCCCCCGAGAATAAGATACCACGCCACAGTCGCCAGCGACGTCGCTCCGACACCGACACCGACGACGCTTCGTAGCGTCCGGCCACGCGAGATACGGGCGACGAACAACCCGACGAAGGGGACCCAGCT
>PUMG01000361.1 GCA_003551265.1 Halovenus sp. | reverse complement strand
AGGCTGCGGACGAACGCCCCAGTCGTGCCGAGGCGGTGGATGAGTTCGTCGCGTATCTGGTCTCCCGTCGTTTCGACCTCGACGAGTTCGACCGGCTGTCGTCTCGTCTCCAGTCGGTCTTTCACCAACTCCGCCTGCCAGCGTGCGAGCTGTGACCCGCGTGTTGCGAGCCGTAAGGTCTCCCCAGTAGTCATTGTCTCTCTCTCGGTATGCCGACGTGAAAAGTATCGTCGTTCGCCGTTGTGGATTCGGACACACTGCGATTCGCTCCCGATACACATACGTCGTCCCCCTTCGAAACCGGGTTCATGAGTAACCGCCAGGCCGAGTTTGCACAGCGAGCAAGAGACGAGTACGGGCTCGACATCGACGTACAGGAGTTTCCGGAGGGGACGAAAACTGCGAAAGACGCCGCTGCAGCAATCGGATGTGACGTTGCACAGATCGCCAGTTCGCTCGTGTTCGTCGCCGACACCGTCGTCGTGGTCGTCACCAGCGGCGCGAACCGCGTCGACACCCGAAAACTGGCGACGCTGCGTGGCGTCCACGAAGCACGCATGGCCGAACCGGATGAGGTGCGAGAGACCGTCGGCTACGCCATCGGGGGCGTCCCACCTTTCTGTCACGACACCGAAGTTCAGGTGTACCTCGACGAGGACCTCACAGCGTTCGAGACGGTGTGGGCTGCCGCTGGCACCCCGAGAGCGGTGTTCCCCATCGACCCCGACGACCTCCGCGAGTGCGCCGACGCCGAAGTCGTCGACGTTACGGAGTGATTTGAGACTTCGATTTGTACTCCTCGCTGCTGATGGAATAGCGGTGACAGTCGTACACCTCGCCTTCGACCGCCAGTGAGTGACGCAGAAGTCCCTCGTACTGGCCACCGAAGCGGTCGACGTACTTCTCGATAGCCCGCCTCGACCGCTCGTTTCCGTCGATGTACTTGACTGTGACCAGGTCGAGGTCCAGACGGTCGAACGAGAGTTCGAGAAACACCTCCGCACGCTCACCCGAGTATCCGTTCCCCCAGAACGGTCTGTCTAGGATGATTCCGAGCGTTGCGACCCGACGCTCCCACTTCGGATACAGACCCGCGACCCCTGCGAGGGCACCAGCGCTGGCTTCGGTTGATTTCGGACGAATCGCGTACTGGACCCACTCGCCGCTGTCGAAGTGTTCTTTTGCTCTTCGTACTTTGTCGTCGGTCTCTTTCACCGTCCGGTGTGGCGAGGAGTCGAGATACTCGAATATCTCCGCAGCAGCAGGGTTCGGACCCAGAATCTCGTACAACTCGAACACATCAACCGTCTCGTGTGAGAGGCGCTCGAACCGCAAGCGGTCCGATTCGAGCGTTTCGGGGAACATACCTCTCGTGAGGGCAGTTCAAATAAAAAGCAGTGTGGTGGTATGTTACTCGATAGCCATCCCCTCGCGAACGTCGAACGTTTCGTCACCGTCGAAACGTGTCGGGTCGAACGCGTCGATACCGTTTCTGTCTGAGCTCTCACCATCGAGCGTCTCCCCGTCGAGTATCTCGTCTGCGAGCCTGCGGCCGATAGCGGGCGAGCGCATGAATCCCTGGCCCTGGAACCCAGTCGCAACGTAGACGTTCTCTCGAATCTCCCCAACCAGCGGGTTCCGGTCAGGTGTCGCCGTACACAGCCCAGCCCAGGCTCTTTGAACATCGAGGGCACACCCTGGAAGTCTGTGAGTGATTCGTGAAGCCAAATCGCCAGCGAAGCCCTCGTCTGCTCTGCGTTCGTACTCGTCGGGGTCCGCCTCGACCTCCTCGGTTCCGTTGCCCGCGAGCAACCCCTCGGGATGGGGACGAGCGTAACAGTTCGCGCTCGCGTCGTAGACCATCGGTCCCCATCTCTCTCCCGTCTCGGCGAGTGATACTGTTCCAACCAGCGCCTGCACCCGATAGGGCTTCATCGCAATCGGTACGTTAGCGTCTGCGAGGAGTTGCTTCGAATGTGCGCCGGCGGCGACGACGAGCGCATCGACCTCGATTTCCCTCGACAGTCGAGAGTCAGCCTCTGGCATCACGCGAGGTGGATCGATTCCTATCTCGACGGGAATCTCTGTCTCGATTGTTGCGCCCACGCCACGGGCTTTCGAGGCCAGCCACGCGGTGTACTCTCCAGGGTCTGTGTACCCTGCACCTGTGGTCACGCCAGCAACCGCGATGTCGTCACTCCGGACTGGGGGAAAGCGTTCGGCGAGGTCGCAAGCGTCGAGTTCGACCGCATCGACACCGAGTTCACACATCCGCTCGATTCCCTCCCGAACCCGTCGTTCTCGTTGCTCGTCACCCTGCTGCACCAGCCAGACGTAGGGACACGAGGTGAACGGTGCGCCATCCCTGGCGAACTCGCGGAACCGTTCGAGTGCCTCTCGTCCGAGGTCTGCGTCGGGCCGGGAGGCGAAGGCGTCGTAACACACCCCGGCTGCCCGTCCGCTCGACCCGGCAGCGACCTGTCCTCGTTCGTACACCGTCACGTCGATATCCTTCCTGGCAAGGTCGTGTGCAACCGTGAGACCGACCGCACCTGCACCCACAATAGCGACAGTCGGGTTGGTCGTCATGTTTCAGAGTGTATCGGGTCGACCTGTTTACCTGCACTGGAGCATTCTTCGAAGACAGCCTCGCCCCACTCGACAGCGTCTGAGTTGTCGGTATCGACGATGAGTGACATCACGCCGGTCCGGTCATCGAAGCCGTAGACGAGGAGTCGCTCGTCGAACAGCGCGAGGTCGAACGGAACACGCTCTGTAACCAGCACAGTCAGGTTCTCCTGGTCGGCCGACCACTCGACGAGACCGGGGTATCTTTCGAGGAGTCGTGCCAGCGCCTGCTCGCTCCAGACACACGTACAGTTCACCGTCTCGCCGAGTGCGTCACTGGCTGCTTTCACACCCTGTTCCGGCACGACGAACTGATCCCCGACCAGTCGCTTTCGCTCGGAGTCGGTGAACAACTCGCTGTAGCGCCTGAGCGGTGCGTACGGATCACCCGGTGTCGCCCTGGTGACCGCCGCGTCGACGAACCACTCCAGTTCGAACGGAACCGATGCGTCCACAAGCCTCGGAAGAAGTGGCTGCAGCGTCTGGACTGCTTCGACCGACTGCACAAACCGGCGTGTCTCCTCGGCAAGCACCTCGCCGGAGGGTGTGAGAACGACTCCTTCTTCGGCCCGCTCCAGTACCCCCTCACCGACGAATGAACTGACGACGCGGTTGACTGTCGAAACCGAAGTCCCGGCATCGTCAGCCAGGTCGCTGCCCGAAACTGGTGCGTTCTCAGTGATGTGCTCGAGTAACGCTGCTCGAGTGACCAGTTCGCGAGCACCGACCGATTCTGACCCCATATGCGTTTTTCTCGTACCGGGATATTGAATATTCGGGCGTGTGCGCATGTCGTGGTTTCGACGCAACGACTGCATATGACCCATATATTGAATTTTACGCATCTAGTACAGTGAGCCAATACCGTGGTCGAATTTCAAAAGAATACTCATAAACGCTTATATATGAAGGGCGTGTCTCGGATTCAACGAACAGATGTTCGAAATATACCACAAGCGTCCAACAGACAGGTCACGTAACCGTAACACCATCCTGCAAGACACGGTCGACTCGAACGGAGGTGAGAACCGATGAGCACAGTCACAGCGAAGGTCGGTCTCTCGGCCGAGCGGGTCAAAATCGGGGTGTTCGCGCTTTCGGGTCTCGGGTTTCTTGCGCTTGCACTTCCGGCGTTCGCTGAACCGATGACGTTCTGGACGGGAATCGTCCTCGGCGACTACGGCTACCCCGACCACCAGATGCATCACCTCGTGATGGGTACCGTGTTTCCAGTGTTGCTGCTCGGCGTCATCGCACAGGCGTACCGACCCACAGAGCGAGTCGGCGCGCTCCACAGCAGCATCGTCATCTGGGTTTCGCTCACCGTTGTCTTCTCCGTCGGTGGGGAGTTCTCAGCTGTCCAGCTCATCCTGCTCGCGCTGTTGGGCGTGATGGCGCTGACTCACCCCGCAGGCCCAGACCAGTTGCCCTCGGTCGAACAGCTCAACCGGCCGTTGCTCGCGGTTGCCGCGGTTACGGCGGTTGCCGGCCTCGCGTTTGCCGGGCTCGAGATTTCCTCACATCTGAGTGCAGACGACACACACGTCGGTTTCAACCACTACCTGTTCATGGCGACGACTGGTCTCAGCATCGCTGCACTCGGGCTGTACGCGAGTTTCCGTGGCTCGAACTGGCGCTTTCCCGCCTGCGCTGTGGCGCTGTTCCTGCTCGTTATCGGTGTCGCCTCGGTCGTCTACCCTGGCGCAGAACAGGGATCGAGTCTCGGTATCGCGGCTGGAGCGGTCGTCGCAATCTGGGCACTGGTGTTCGTCGGCGTCGCCGAGCGCGGTGAGAATATCTTCGGCTGAACAGGTCCGATAACTCCTCTGAGAGCGGTTTTGTGAGGAAAATCCACAGTAGATTTATAGGACTGTGTGACACTGGTTCAGACGTATGTTCGATCACATCCTGATACCGACAGACGGGAGCGAACCATCACGGAAAGCCGCGAGAAAAGGCGTGGACATGGCCGCCGTACACGGTGCGACGGTTCATCTCATGTACGCGATGGAACCGATACCGCTGGGAGGGTTCACCGCCGGTCCAGAGCCAGCCTCGGCGGAACACAGCAGCTTCGTCGAGAAACAGCGCGAAGAGGGACAGGAGGCAATCGACGACGTTGCTGCGTACGCAGAGGAGGCTGGCGTCGACGTCGTCGAAGCCATCGAGGGTGGACGGCCGAGCGAGGCCATCGTCGAGTACGCCGAGGACGAAGGCATCGACCTGATTGTAATGGGGACCCACGGGCGTTCCGGGGCTGGTCGACTGATGCTCGGGAGTGTCGCCGAGAAGGTCGTCCGTCGGAGTCCGGTTCCGGTGATGACGGTTAAAACAGAGTGAGAGCGACGGTCGGCCGAGACGGAACCTTTTAGGTATCTGATGGTGTTCGAGGAGATATGGCGTCCGGATCTCACAGCCGCCGCATCGTCTGCAAGAGAGCGACTGCGAGCTCCGGGTTCTTTTTTCGCTGACCTGCAGAGAGTGGAGTCGGTCACACGAGATGGCCGGTGAAACTCTCCGCACGGGAACGGGAACCGTTAACTGACCGACACCCGGCGTATCTACCAACAACTGATGCAGCTTCCAGAAACACAGGTTGCGGTCCTCCAGACCGCAGACGCACAGAGGCACCGACCAATAACCGACGTCGCGAGCGAGGCAGGCGTAAAACCCGAATCGGCCACGCGAGCGGCGTTCGAACTCGAATCACGCGGTCTCCTCTCGCTCACCGAACGAGTCGAGGAAACAATCACACTGACTGAGGAAGGCCAGCGCTACGCTGCTGACGGACTGCCGGAGATTGCGCTGTACGAGGCGGCGCTCGAAGCCGGTGCAGACGAGAAGGCAGTTCCGCTCGGACAGCTCATCGGCGCGGCCGAACTTGGAGACACTGTCGACATCGCGCTCGCTAACTTCGCACGGAAGGGCTACGGACAGGTCGAAAGCGGCGAGGTGACTGTCGACTCCGAGTCAGACCCGGCCGCAGACGACGAACGCCTCGCGCTTGCGGCGCTCGTCAGTGCGGGTGACGATACCACCGAAGACGGAGCGGAGGAGACCGTCTCCGAGGAGGTGCTCGACCAGCTCGAACGTCGGGGACTGGTACACCGGGACGAGCACACCGTTCGAACCATCACACTCACAGACGAGGGCGTCACGGCGCTGATGGAGGGTGTGGAGGTGACCGAAACCGTTGATCGGCTCACACCCGAGTTACTGACGAGCGGCGAGTGGCGAGACGTCGAGTTCGCCACCTACAACGTCGAGGCGGGAGCCGAGTCGAGACAGTCCGGCAGGAAACACTCGCTGCGACAGATGGCTGACCGGGTGAAAGACGTGTTTGTCGGCATGGGGTTCAAGGAGATGCAGGGCCCGACAGTCGACGCAGACTTCTGGATAAACGACTGTCTGTTCATGCCACAGGACCACCCGGCACGGACGCACTGGGACCGCTTCGCGCTCGAATCGCCCACGAAAATAGATGACCTTCCAGCGGACCTCGTCGAGCGCGTTCGCCAGGCCCACCTCCACGGCGTCGGCGAGGACGGCGAGGGCTACCACTCGCCGTGGGACGAGGAGTTCGCTCGACAGCTCGCCCTCCGAGGTCACACGACCTCGCTCACATCGCGCCACCTCGCTGGCGAATCACTTGGTGAGCTCGAACCTCCCCAGCGATTTTTCAGCGTCGAGAAGGCGTATCGAAACGACACGCTCGACGCAACACACCTGCTGGAGTTCTTCCAGATAGAGGGGTGGGTGATGGCAGAGGAGCTGTCGGTGCGCGACCTCTTCGGAACGTTCACCGAGTTCTACGAGCACTTCGGCATCACCGACTTGCAGTTCAAGCCACACTACAACCCCTACACTGAGCCGAGTTTCGAGCTGTTCGGTCACCACCCGAACACGGGCGAACTCATCGAAATCGGCAACTCCGGTATCTTCCGGCCGGAGATGCTCGAACCGCTGGGCATCGACTGTGACGTGATGGCGTGGGGGCTGGCCCTCGAACGGCTGATGATGCTGGCGACCGGGGCTGAAGACATCCGCGACGTTCACGGCACGCTGGTCGACCTCGAGTATCTGCGGACCGAGGAGGTGATCTACTGATGCCTGTCGTCGACGTCGACCCCGACGAACTCCGTCGGCTGACCGACCAGCACGAAACGAGCGACGAGGAGCTCAAAGCGGACCTGTTCGGGCTCGGACTCGAATACGAAGGGACAACCGACGACGGCGAGTTCCAGCTCGAATTCGCCCCCGACCGCCTCGACAGACTCTCCGTCGAGGGTGTAGCCCGCTCGCTTCGCTCTCACTACGGCACGGACCGCGGCGTGCGGATTCCAACCACGAACTCACCCGAGTGGACCATCGAGGTTGAGGGGACGCCCGAGGAGCGACCGTACGTGACAGGCGCAATCGTCCGGGGACTGGATCTGTCGGATGGCGCGCTCGATTCGCTCATCCAGTTGCAGGAGAAACTCCACGCGACGATGGGTCGTGAACGCGCGAAGGGAGCAATCGGCGTGCACGACCTGACGATGCTCAAGGGCGCACCGGCGCGTGACGGCGCACAGAAGTCCATCCGGTACACCTCGGTGGACCCCGACGACGAGCGTTTCGTTCCCCTGGAGAGCGACGAAGAGATGAGCCCACGCGAGGTGACCGAGCGCCACCACATGGGGTCTGAGTACGCCACCCTCGTCGAAGGGATGGACCGCTATCCTGCCATCTACGACGAGATTGGGCTGTTCTCGTTCCCGCCGGTTATCAACGGTCGCCGAACCGAAGTGACCGAGAACTCGCGCGACCTCCTCATCGAGATGACGGGCACTAACCAGTGGACCATTGACCACATGCTCAACATCGTCTGCTACGCGCTCACGGCCCGCGGTGGACGCCTCGAACGTGTCGAGGTCGTCTACGGCGACGACGCTCCTGGCGAGTATGCGGGTGCGCTGTTCGACCGGCCGGACCTCTCGGTGAAGACGAAGCGTGTCGCTCACGAACGAATCGAGAGCGTCCTGGGGGTCACCCTCGACACGGAGACGGTCGTCGACTGTGCCGAACGCGCCGGACTGGACGCGACCGTTCACCAGGACGAAAGTGACGAGGGAGTGACCTACGAGGTCGAGATTCCGCCGTACCGGGTGGATGTCCTTCATCCGGTCGACGTCATCGACGACCTCGGGCGGGCGTACGGGTTCGAAGACCTGGAGCCACGCTATCCCGACGTGGCGACTGTCGGAACTCGGCACGAACGCTCACGGCTCGAGGATGCTGCCCGCGAGACCCTCGTGGGACTCGGGTTCGAGGATCTACTGAACTTCTACATGACGAACGAGACGGTGAACTACGAGCGAATGGGCGTCGAACCCGGTGAGGACGTCGTCGGCGGTGGCGAGTCAGTCACCATCATGGAGCCATACAGTGAGGAGTACACCATCTTGCGGACGTGGGCGCTGCCCTCGATTGTGCAGGTGCTCGCGAACAACACCCACCGGGCGTATCCCCAGCACCTCACCGAAATCGGACTCGCCGCCTGCGTCGACGAGCGCGAGAACACGAACGTCCACGAACACCGAACAGTGGCGGCGGCGATGGCCGACACCGACGTCTCCTACGAGGACGTCCGTGCGCGCCTGCAGGTCCTCGCCAGGACGTTCGGAAAGGACCTGGAGACACCACCGACCGAACACCCGTCGTTCATCCCTGGCCGGTGTGCCGATGTCGTTCTCGACGGCAAGACGGTCGGCGTCGTCGGTGAACTTCACCCCGAAGTCATCGTCGAACACGACCTCGAAGTCCCCGTCGGGGCGTTCGAGTTCCGACTCGACGCGCTGCGGTGACCGAGTCGAACCACTGT
>PUMG01000063.1 GCA_003551265.1 Halovenus sp. | reverse complement strand
GTCGAAGCGAGCCTGTATGGAGTACGGGTGGGACCCGCTGGCCCGCATCGTGGACACGGCAGTCGTCGGTGTCGACCCGCGGACGATGCTGACGGGACCGATTCCCGCGACCGAACAGGTGCTAACGGCGAACGACCTCTCGGTCGAGGACGTCGACAGATTCGAGGTGAACGAGGCGTTCGCGTCGGTCATCACGGCGTGGCTGGCCGAAACAGGTGCCCAGTGGGACCGGACGAACGTCTGGGGTGGTGCAATCGCTCACGGCCATCCACTCGGTGCGACCGGGGCGGCGTTGCTGGGCAAGCTTCCGTTCCAGCTGGCAGCCTGTGACGGTCGCTACGGTCTCGTGACGATGTGCATCGGGTTTGGACAGGGAATCGCGACGCTCGTCGAGCGTGTCTAGCCACCAGAGTCAAAAGCATACCCGGAGTAGAGAGAGTATGTCATCACGAAAGAGAGAGCGAGCGTTCTCACTCCCAAAACAGTTCGTCCATCGTCGACGGAGGGAAAGATAGCATGTCACCACTGGATCGCGGTTCGGGACGTGGCACGATAGAGTACAGACCAATCAGCGTCAAGGAGTTACTCGTTCGGATGAAAGACGGCTCGGAGCTGATAGTCGACCTGGCGTATTCGGCGCTGTTGCACAACAGCGAGGCACTCGCGGAGGAAGTACTCGAACTGGAGGCGGGGATGGACAGCCTGCAGTTACAGGCGCGAATGAACATGCTGCTGGCGGCACGAACCACGACCGACGCACAGCAGCTTGCACCCGTGCTGGGTATCATCAGCGCAACCGAGACCGTCAGCGACGTGGCGGGTGACCTCGCACAACTCGTCCTCAGCGAACAGGAGCTTCCCGGTGCGATTCGAGACGCGCTTCCGGAGGCGACTGAAGTGCTCGCCACCGCGACAGTCGCCGAGGACTCGACGTATGCCGGTCGGACGCTCGGTGAGATCGACCTCGAAACCGAGACCGGTGTGCGGGTTATCGGACTCCGTGGGGATGACTGGGTGTTGAACCCCGATTACGAGACGACGCTCACCCCAGGGGCTGTGTTACTCCTGCGCGGAAACGAACAGATGGTCTCCGAGGTCTACGAGATGGTGGCTGGACAGCGCTATCAGCCCCCCGGGAGCATCGACCACGACATCGCCGACCTCCAGCGGGCGGTAAACACGATTGTGCTGATGAAAGACGTCAGTGAACTCTCGCTCGATCTGGCCTACGGGAGCATCCTGTTCGATGACAGCGACCTGGCGACGGAGGTTCACGCGCTCGAAATCGAAGTCGACGCACTCCAGTCCCGACTGGAGGCGTGGACGTTGCGAGCGGCGGCCGAGGTCGACGACCCAATCTCGCTCCGTGGACTGTTGCGACTTGCAACCAGCACCGAACGAATCAGCGACGCCGCCTTCGACATCACCGAGGGTGTCCGACGCGACATCGATGCCCACCCCGTCATCGCCGAATCGGTCCGTGAGAGTGACGTCGCCATCCGTCGAGTGACTATCACGGCGGGCAGTTCTCTCCACGGTACGACCGTCGAGACCGTCCGTGATTCGTACCCTGGTGTGGGAATCATCGCAATCCACCGTGCGGACGACGAGTGGGTGTTCTACCCGGAGGCAGACGACGAACTCGGTGCAGACGACGTCCTCCTCGTGCGGGGGACGTGGGACGCGACGGGAGAGTTGCTCGAACGCGCTGGAAGATAGTGCTATATTCCGAGCACGAGCGCCGAAACGCCGAGGAATATTATCATGCCGAAGACGTCGACGACGTTCGTCACGACAGGAATCGTGGTGTCGTCGGGGTCGATACCGAACCGGTAGGAGACGTAGGTGGTCGTGAAGCTGAATACGATGGCGATGATGGCAACCGACATCCCGCTGATGAGTGAGATGACGAGCAGTGTCGAGAACGGCAGCGACGAGCCGACGAGAGCGCCAAGAATCGTTGCGCCGACAGCCAGCGCAGTGAAGATTGTCGCTGCCAGCGCCAGCACGGCGAGGATGTTCGCCCACAGCACGCGGTCACGCGGGTTGAGCGTCGTCGTTCCGAGGTGAAATCGTGTCGAGAGGCGCGAGCTCAAAATCGCACCGAGATTCCCGCCCATGTCGACCATCGTCGGGACCATAATTGCCAGGATGGCGTACTCCCGGAGCATCTCTTCGGCTTCTTCCAGCCGGATGCCTGCAACGAGGACGATGACCGTGAGCACGATGAGTAGCGGGAACATATTACCGACGATGGTCTTCCAGTTCCACGTTCCGAGCGACCCCTGTGGAACGACCATCAGAGCAACACCCCGACGAGCCAGACCGAGAAGAACAGAAACGCCATGCCGAAGATATCACCGAGCGTGGTCACGATGGGACCGACGAGGTTGTCGGGGTCGAACCCGCGCCTGAAGCCCACGAACAGCAAGATGAGGAGACCGACAATTAACACGACGGAGGTCAACACACCTGCGATGAGCATTATGAGGACGAACTCGACGAGCAGCGCTCGCTCCCAGCCGATGACCGCCAGTGCCAGCCAGGTGACGACACCGATGACGACCGAGATGCCGATGCCGTTGACGAACGAGGCGAGGATGGCGTTGAGGAGGCGCTCACTCCGTTCGAACCGGGGTTCGATGAGACCCTGATGAAGCCCGCTCGAAATACGGCCACCGAGTGCGCCGTAGACGTTCCCGCGAGTCGCAAGAAACACCGGCACCATCACCAGCAGTCCGGGAAACCGCTCGATGCTCTCCAGCAACCCTTCGAGAACGAGACCCGCGAACAGGCCACCCAGCAGCGCAACCAGCAGGACAGGGATGGACTGGCGGTAGATACTCCAGAACTCTCGCCGCGCGTTCATACTCGCCAGTGGTACAGCGGACCGATAAAGCTAGGGAAGCAGGGCTGTTGGATTTTCGCCAGCAAGTCTCACATTCCCATATCTGCGGCTGCCTCCGGAACCGGGAGGTCGTGTGGGGAGACGCCGAGCAACTCTCCGGCGTGGTCGAGCGCCATGTCGAAGCCGTAGTAGCGTTCTCGCTCGCCCCGTTCGTCACGAACTTTCACCATCGCGTAGCCGTCAGTGTTCTGTGCCACAGCCACCTGTCGGTCGCCGGTACGGAACGTCAGCACCCGTTCGTTCTCACTCTCGTGGTACGTCGCCGCCACGCCGTTCGCGCTGGCGGTGTCTTCGGTTCCCATCACGAACACGTTGGTCTCCGAACACCCAACCTTTCCGGTTTCGTACTGGTGGGTAACGCTCGGAGTGTCGGTCACCAGTTCCGCTTCTCGGGCAGTCACTCACCGATGTAGACGACGTTGACCGGCACGCCGATGGTCCCCCCCTCGGCAACCGTGTCGTAGGGGCGGTCAGCCTGACCCTCGCCGGGTCGATACGGCAGTTCGAAGTCGAACGTTCCGGTTCCCGTCGTATCTCGGTGGACGACGAGTAACACCTGCTTACTTTCATTTATGTCGCCGTGCTGTAACGGAACCCGTAAGTCGCTGTGCGTGCCGGCCGGAAGATACTCGCTGTGGCCGAGTAACTGAGTATCGTCGTCTTCGAGGCTGTCGCCGTCGTAGATGGCGACAAACCCACCCTCGGAGAGCGACGCGGAGTTGATGAACACCGACTCACCGTCGCTGGTCGTGTCGAATGCGGACACCGAGGCGACGGGTGCGCTGAGCAAGAGCACCGCCACGTACGCGATAGTGAGCATGATCGCGGCGTGTTTGGCGCCGTCTCGGAGCGTGCCTTCACCGAGTTGGCCTGCGATGAAACCCGCACAGACGGCCTGAATCAACGCAGCGTGAAAGAACACGAGCGTGTACGCCGCCTGGTCGACATCACCGATGCGGGTGAACACGTCGGGACTGGGTCCGAACTGTTCGAGTTCGTCGGCCTCGGGAATCGGTGCGTGGTCGGGGAGACTTGGCACGAGCACCTCGTTGATGGCCGCGATGATGACCAGAAAGACGACGAACGAGACGTAGATGATGACCAGATAGGTGAGCATCCGCTGGCGGCGTTTGCGGCGAAGGCTCACCTCCGCACGGGCCTGTTCGGCGGCAATCCGGAGTACCGGACCCATCTCGCCGCTCGCACGAGTCGCGTTCGTCAGCAACACGACGATGCGTGTGATAGCCGTCGTCCGAATCCGTCGACCGAACCGGACGAGTGCGTCGTCGATGTTCGCGCCGTGTTGCATGTCCCGCCAGATGCGGTCCACTTCGGGTGTGAGCACGCCGAGGTCGCTCCCGCGCATCCGATTGAACCCCTCGACGACAGACATCCCTGCCTCGTTGAGGCTGGCGAGACGTTCGAGCAGGTCGGGCGTCGATGCCTCGATGCGGTCGATGCGGCGCTTGTGTATCTCCCGGGCGATGGCGTACGGTACCAGCGCCAGCAACACCGACTGCACGATGAGGTCGTCGAGCACTCGAACTGCAACGCCGTCGCCTGCAAGCGCGGTCGGCACCCGGAAGACGAAGACGAGGACCGCGAGCGGGACGGCGACCCACAGAAGCGTTTCGGGCCGTGCAAGAACACGCCGAGCAGGACTTCGCAGGGTTTGCTTCAGCCAGCGAACGCGGTCGTAGCTGGCGAGCATCTGTCGGTTGTCCTGTTCGCGTGTGTCTGTGAGTCCGCCGTCGGGTCTGTGTGCGGCCGTGGTTGGCTCCGGTGGGACCGGTGTCGAGATGTCCATCCTGTCGAGGATGTCTCCACCGCGTCGTCTGGCGATACCAAGCTGGTCGAGCTTGCGCTGGAGGTAGACGGCGAACCCGATGCTGATGAGAGGAACGATGAGATAGATAATGAGCTGCAGGAACCACAGCGTGTCAGTCAGCGTCAGCCCAAACACGAGCAAGATGGTAATGAGGAACAGCACACCCGCAACCAGCACCGTGACGTAGCCCTCGGCAATCGTCTCGAGCACTTCGAGAACCTCCTCCTGGCGGTCCTCGGCGTCCTCGCGGAAGCGCCGATGCTGTTCGTCGAGAAACGACGAGAGGTTTCGGCCGCTCTGGAGTACGCTCGAGAGGTTCTCCGAGAACACCCTGAACTGTTCACTGGGGGTTCGCTCGGTCATCCGGCGCATCGCCGTGATCATATCCCTGCCGAACAGGGACATCTCCCTGCTCGCCACAGCGAACTCGTTTGCTGTCTCACCGAAGACGCCACCGTGTTCTGCGACCGTCTGGAGTATCTGTGGAAACTCCATGTCGCCTCGTGAGAGCGCGTACATGAACGCGGTCGTTCGCGGGAGCCCTTCGTCGATGCTCCGCTGTCGGATTGCGGCTCTATCCTCGGGAAGCTTCCAGCGGAACACGTATGCGAGGACGCCGGTGAGAACACCGACAACTGCTCCGCCGCCAACGACGACCGTCCACCAGGTCGTGCTGGCGAACTCACGCTCCCAGCCGGGGTGAATTCCGAACGGAGCGGTCATCGCTTGTGGCAATCCCGCGAGGGTCTGGACGATGGTGTTCAGGTTGGCCAGTACGCCTGCGAGCACGTACGCACCGGCGATGGTACCAGCGACAACACCGAGGACGACGAACAGGTACGTCTTCGCCACGTACGTCCGGTAGGTTGTCTCGATGAACGCCGACTCGATTCGCAGCTCGCGTCTCCTGTTGGGCGTAACGAACCGTCCGAATAAGACACGTCCAACCCGGTTGAGAAACTCCTCGGTACGGGCGCTGACTTTCCCGCCGAGATACGCGGCGATAATCACGACCGCAACCAGTGACGGGAGCAGCCAGAGTCCGTTCATCGCCCACCTGTCGTCTGCTGATTCAGCGAGACAGACCCGCTGGTGATGACACGGTGGGTGTCACCTCTCATGTTCACTGTCTGCTGGCACCTCCGTTCGCTCGTCAGCGCGCGCTTTCCCGTCGACGAGTTCGGTGCTCTCGCGCTGTATCTGGGTCATGACAGCATCGGCGTCGGCGTAGTACTTGTTGACCATCGCGGTGAACCGGCGGTAGTCAGTCACCTGTTTCGCCTGGAGATACCGGAGGAACGCCTTGCGGTTTTCGAGCTCTTCGAGCAGTTCGGATTGGCTCCAGCCACGCTCTTCGCGGATGTCTTCGAGCAGAGCGGAGCCGTACTCCTGGAAGGAGTCTGTCTGTGAGTCCCAGGTGTAGGTGTTCGAGTAGTCGAGTTCGCCGGTTCGCTGGTCGATTCCCTCGATTTCGGCCAGCGTCTTCGCCCGTCGAACCCGCTCTCCTCCCGAGCGAGTGAGCACCTGCACCCACAGCAGGTCGAGGGAACTCACCATCGGTCTGGGTACGTTTATCGGCTCGTTCTCCAGTCGGTTGATGACTGTCTGTACCGAGTCGGCGTGCATCGTCGAGAACGTCGTGTGCCCGGTGTTCATCGCCTGAAACAGCGTAATCGCCTCCTCCCCGCGAACCTCACCGACGAGGATGTACTCCGGCCGGTGACGGAGCGCAGAGCGCAACAGTCCGTACATCGAGATGTCCGAGTCCCCCATCCGTTCGCGGGTCACCGACGACAGCCAGTTGTCGTGATACAGCGAGAGTTCACGGGTATCCTCGATGGTGATGACCTTCGAACGAGGCGGGAGGAACATCGAGAGTGCGTTCATCGACGTCGTCTTGCCGGAGGCGGTCCCGCCAGCGAAAAGAAGCGATTTGTTGTGCTCGATGGCCAGCCACAGAAACGCCAGCATCTTGGCATTCGCGGTTCCGTAATTGAGCAGGTCTATCGGCGTAAAGGGTGTGTCGGAGTACTTCCGGATAGTGAACGCCGAACCTTTCGGCGTCACCTCCTCGCCGAGTGCGAGTTCGACGCGCGAGCCGTCTGGGAGCGTCGTCGAGATAACCGGGTCGGAAATCGAGATGTGACGACCTGACCGCTGGGCGAGCTGGATGACGAAGTCTGCAAGCTCCTGTGGCTCGAAGGAGACGCTCGTCTCGATGTCTGTGTACTCGTCGTGGTAGATGAACACCGGAATGTTGGGTCCGTCACACGAGATATCCTCGATGTGTGAGTCACCCAGCAACGGATCGAGTTTTCCGTATCCCTGAAACGAGCGGTGCAGGTAGTAGAACAGACGGTAGAACGTCTCGTCGGTGATTCGAACGCCGTACTCTTCGAGTCGTGCCGCTGTCTCCTCGCGCAACGCCCGTTCCGGGTTCTCTGCCAGCTCATCACGGTACAGTAGCGGTCCGCGGACATCTTCGAACAGCCGGTCCAGCAAGTCCATTTCGAACTCGGTGAGCGTCGGCTCGACGACGTGGTAGTAGTGTTTGCTCTCGTCGGACCGGTAGTTGAGAGAGACGAACGCGAACGGGGCGTCCACCCAGTAGCGCCCAACCTCCTCGTATCCATCGAGTCCGTCGAACGAGACCAGCGGCTCGTGACGCCTCGGGTCGTACTCCCCGACGTCGATCTGTGACCCGGTCAACAACCGGGCCGTGCGTGACAGCCAGCCCCGAACACCCGAAACCGGGTTCGAGCGCTGGTCACCGGTCGAATCCTCCTGCGTGTGGTCAGGTTCGGACATCTGTGAGCGGACGTCTGAGAGGGTGTGTCGTTCGCCATCACCGATTTCTCGTCATAGTCGTGGCGAGGACAGGCCTGGTACTCCCTCTGAGTTCGTCAGTTACTCTCATGTTACGTAGCCACGTATTTAAATCGTGCTTGGTCTTGAGGCTCACTTTTCGTCTTCGGGGAGCGGCTTCGTCCGCAGGAGAACGAGCGAGAACGCACCGACGACGACCACGCCCGCCGGAACTGGGGTGCCGACCACGTCGCGTTCGAGGTAGTAGAGGACGGACGCACCGACCATCCCGACTGTTGCGATTCCCAGCAAGATACCCATGAGACGAACCTCGCTCACGGGAAGGCGCTCGACGGTTTCATCCGTCCGGAAGTACAGTGCGATGCTGAGTGCGAACGCCAGCGCCAGCGCGGCGGCCGCGACCGTCCAGAGCACGCTGGCCTGCCAGAGCGTCCCGTCGTAGAACGTCGCCGATGTCGGCGGAGACGTGATGTAGACGTTCGCCGCAAGTTCAGTCCCGGGGTAGGTGACTTCGAGCAGTTCGGCGACGTTCTCGATACCGAGTTCGCCCTCGACGATTGTGTCCTGTCGAAACTGGAGTTCGAAGAAGGCAAACCGCAGAAAGAACACGGTTCCCTCCACAATCGGAAAGCCCTCGACGGTGGCACGGGTGTGGTAGACGACGTTCCACGGGACGAGCAGTGAGACCCACGCAGCAAGCACAGCCAGTTCACTCGTGTACTCCGACCTGACCCACATACTGTGTACACACCTTGGGTGGGGTGAAAACTGTTCGGCTTGACAGAGGGTCGGAGACCTGTGCGAAGAGCGGTGAGTTGTGATCAGGTCGCCAGAATGAATCCGACCACTCCGCCGAGCAGTATCAGCAGGACTGGAAGCACCAGCAACGCCACGTGTATCTCCGGTTCTGAACTGTCTGGCATACTCCTG
>PUMG01000281.1 GCA_003551265.1 Halovenus sp. | reverse complement strand
TTCTTTTCGAGCCACATCATGGAGCAGGTTGAGGCAGTCTGTGACCGTGTCGGTATCATGCACCGGGGGAGACTTATCGCCGAAGACACCATCACTGGCCTGAAAGACCAGTTCGAGACGGAGTCTCGACTCGTGGTGACCGTCGACCGCATCGAAGACGAAACGCTCGCTGCAGTTCGTACACTCGAAGGGATTCTGGACGTCTCTGTCGACGGCTTCGATATCGTTGCTTCGCTCGAAAACGATGGTCGAAAGGCCGCTGTTATCAACGCAATCGAGGAGACCGGAGTGACCGTCGAGGACATCACGACGAAGGATGCCTCGCTCGACGACCTGTTCGCGGCGCTCACGACAGGAGCCGAAAACAATGGCGAAACAACCGACAGAGAAGCGAAGGCTGAGAGTGTGGGGGTAGACACATGACCTGGGCACACGTCGCTCGCAAGGACTTCGAGGACGCGGGTCGCTCCCTGTTGCTGTGGGTGCTGACCGGACTGTTGATACTGCTGGTTGCAGGTGTCTCGGCTATCCCGTCTCTCATCGCCGAAGACGGTGTCACACCGACGTTCGAGGACGGTGTAAGTTTCCTGTTCACACCCATTGGCTTTCTGATTCCGATAATCGGGCTGATTGTTGGCTACCGGTCGATCGTTGGTGAGCGTGAATCAGGCAGTATTCGATTCCTGCTCGGCCTGCCAAACACTCGCCGAGATGTCCTCCTCGGGAAGGTTCTCGGGAGGGCAGCCGTCGTTGGCGTTCCGACGCTCATCGGGTTCGTAGTCGGTGGGGCCGTCATCGCCGTGCTGTATGCGGGTTTCGACGTATCCGACTACGTTGGGCTGTTCGTGTTCTCACTCATTATGGGGCTGTTGTACGTCGCTGTCGCCGTCGGTATCTCCGCCAGCGTCAGCTCCCGCGCGAAAGCGCTCACAGGAGTTGTGGGCTTTTTCGTCATCTTCGACTTCCTCTGGTCGTTCGTTCCGATGGCCGTGTACTGGGTCATAGAGAGCGAACTTCCGGGATTCGATGGACTGCCAGCGTGGTACGTCTTCGTCGAGCGTCTCAGTCCAAGTGAGGCACTCAGCGCGATTGCACTCACGCTCATCGACTTCGCTGGGACAGGGGATGTCGACCTCACCACAGAAGCCAGAATCGCAGGTGACGTGCCGTTCTACCTCGAGGCCTGGTTCGCCTGGATTATCGTAGTCCTCTGGATTGTCGTTCCGCTCGCCATTGGCTACCTGCGGTTCCGACGAGCAACCCTGAACTGATTCACCCGCCGAACGTGGCTTTGATCTGTTCCTGCCAGTCCTTGAGGTCGCTCAACTCCGATTCGAGCGCCTCGACATCCTCGGCGACATCGTCGCCAGTCGCTTTCTCTTCCAGTTCGGCGATGTCGGTCTGTAGCTCCTCGATTGCGCTGTCGAAGCGTTCGATATCTTCGGTCACCGTCTCGACCTGTGTACTGACGTCGTCAATATCTTCATCGACTTTGTCCGCGACCGATTCGACCTCGTTCGTGACGGATTCGACCCCGTCTTCGACCGACTGTACATCTTCCGTGACTGACGATATTTCGTCGGAGACAGACTGCACTTCCTCAGACACAGCTTCCACATCCTCTGAGACAGATGTGATGTCCTCAGCAGTTGATTCAACCAGTTCACTCACTGTGTCGACCCGGTCTGTGACCTCGTCAATCTCTTGCCAGACCGACTCGACATCGCCGCTGACCGCCGCTAACTCGTCGTCGAATCCCTCAACCTCTCCGTACATCGACTCGATCTGTTCTCTGTTGGCTTCGAGCTCTGATTCGAGTGAGGATAGCTCCCCGTTGAATTCGCTGAGTTGTTTCTGGAACTCACCGATGAGTTGCTCGCCAGTTCCATTCTCGTCGAGAAACTCTTCGAGCGAGTTCGTGTACGCACGCAGATTGGTGACGTCTCGCTGCATCTGGTCAACTTTTGCTGCCATCGCGCCACCGTCCTGTTCAGCGATCTCGAACGCACGACGGAGAAGCTTCACGTCATCCAGAGAGACGTTCTGCTGGCGAATCTCTGCTGCAATCGCCGCCACGAGACTGTCACCGGTAATTTCCGAAGGTGCCTCGGTTACCGTCTCTGTGTCGCCTTCTGGTGCGGCAGTCTGTTCGTCCGGTGCGTTTGGGTCTTTCAGGTCGAGTGTTTCGACCTCCTCGTCGGCGTCACCATCACTCTCTTCGAGCCCCGGAATCTCACCACCACCCGAAATCGCTTGCTTGACGATATCATCACCACTCTGGGGAACGATGTCGTCCGAACTGTCGGCACCCGGAAGCGGTGGGTCGACCTCCTCGATGGTCGGGCTGGTCAGAAACGCCTCGACGTTGTCGCTGCCCGTTGCCCTGATACCGTACACCGTCGTGTACGTCTCCCCCGCGCTGAGGTCGCGCTCGAACGTGATGCGGTCGTCATCAATCATCCAGTACTCGCTGCCGTACTCCGGGTGGAATCCGAGGTCTTCTACCTCGATGTCTTCGGGTACGGTGTCCGAGAGAACGACCCGTACCTCCTCCTCACGCTCGGACGTGAACTCGAACGCGATTGCTGGAACGGGAAACTCGTCCTCTTCGAACCGCTTGACTACGGTTACCCCATCCGAGGTGACTGTTAGTTCCTCGTACGCCTGCGAATCACTCATATACTGTGTTGCGTTTTCCGACAGTATTAAACCTACTTACTTATATCAGACAAGGCACATTTGGTGGCCAGGGGTGCAAAATTGAGGGCTTTGCCACCAGGCACCCGCAACGCTTAGTGCTGGCGGGGACAGACGCGAAACCAATGCGGGATACGTTCGAAGTTCGGCGATACGACGGTTCGGGACGACTCGGGACCTTGCGCGTTCCCCGTGCAGATGTTACGGTCGAGACGCCTGCACTGTTACCGGTGGTCAACCCTCACGTTCAGACTATCGACCCTTCCCAGCTCGAATCGACGTTTGGTGCGGAGATTCTCATCACGAACAGCTACATCATCCACCGGAGCGACGACCTGTACGAACCGGCGCTGGAACACGGTCTGCACGAGCTACTCGATTTTTCGGGTGCGATTATGACGGACTCAGGTTCGTTTCAGCTCTCGGAATACGGCGACATCGACGTGACGACGACGGAGATACTCGAGTTTCAGCGCGCAATCGGCTCCGACATCGCGACGCCAGTCGACATTCCGACACCCCCTGATGTGTCCCGCGAGCAAGCGACTAGCGAGTGGGAGACGACGCTTGAACGTATCGAACTCGCTGAGTCGGTCGACACTGGCGAAATGCTCGTGACCGCACCGATTCAGGGGTCGACGTATCCAGCACTCCGTGAGCGTGCGGCCCGTGAAGCCAGCGAAACCGCTCTCGATATCTTCCCGATTGGGGCGGTCGTCCCGTTGATGAACGAGTATCGATTCGAAGCTCTCGTTCAGGTCGTCGCGGCCGCAAAGCGTGGTCTCAGTGAGGATGCACCAGTTCACCTCTTCGGCGCGGGTCATCCCATGATGTTCGCGCTCGCCGCTGCACTCGGCTGTGACCTGTTCGATTCTGCCGCCTACGCGCTGTACGCGCGTGACGACCGGTATCTGACCGTCCAGGGCACTCGTCACCTCGAAGACCTCTCGTACTTCCCGTGTGAGTGTCCCGTCTGTTCGACACACGACCCACAGGAGGTACAGCAGCTGGACAAAGACGAGCGACACCGTATCCTCGCAGAGCATAACCTCGCCGTCTCCTTCGGTGAGATTCGACGAATTAGACAGGCAATCCGTGGCGGGAACCTGTTCGAACTCGTCGAAACCCGCGCCCGCGGGCACCCCGCACTGCTCGACGGATACCGGACACTTCTCGACTACGCCGACCAGCTAGAGCGAACCGACCCCGTCTCGAAGGACTCCTTTTTCTATCTCTCGGCGGAGAGTGCACGCCGACCAGAAGTCGACCGCCATCACCAGCGACTCCGGCGTCTGGATGTGCCCGACGAGTTGCTTCTCACGACCGGAGAACCGAGCGACGCGTTCGAAGAGTGCTGGCGACTCATCCCGCCGTTTGGTCCCGTCCCCCGGAGCCTCTCGGATGTCTACCCCTTGACGGCGGAACTTCCTGACCGTCTCGACGACGCCGCCTACGAGAGTGCAGTAACAGGTATCAGAACTCTCGTCGATGCGAATCCCGAGACGAAACTGACTGTGTGTCACGACGGCTGGCCAGAGCGTGCACTCGATGGGATTCCCGACGACGTCGAGACAGTACGGATTGACGAGAGTCTCTGATTACATTCTGCCAGTGACGAACTCGTGTTGATGGCGGAGTTCGTCCTGAATTGCCCGCCGCTTGATGAGAACGAAGCCACAGAGGATGAGGAAGAACCCGAACACGGTGGATATCGAGAGCCCTTCGGCGAGGAATAGCCAGCCAGAGAGTGCCGCGAACACCGGGGCGACGTAGGAGACGAGGTTGATTTCGATCGGACCGAGGCGTTCGAGCAGGTCGAAGTAGATGAGAAAGCCAGCGGCGCTGGCGACGACCGAGAGGTAGACCAGCGCGAGAACTCCGTCTCTGGTCACTTCTATCGCAGTCGGCGACTCCCCAAGCCCGAACGCGATACCGTGCATCAACAGCCCACCGAGCAACATTGCCCATCCTTCGAGTGTCTCGATTTCGAGTGTCGCCTCGACCCGCCGAGTGAGCACGCTTCCGAGCGCAAACGCTGCACTGGCAGCCAGCACGAGTAGTTTCGGAAGCGTCCCCTCACCACCGAGATTGGAGGGGTTCGGCTGTGCGATGACGATGACGCCAGCGAACCCGAGAGCGAGTCCAGCGAGTCCGAGCCACGTCAACCGCTCGGAGGGGAGCAGTCCACGGGCGAACGCAGTCGTGAGAATCGGGCTGAGGCTGACGATGACCGCCGCAATCGCGCTGGTCACCGCCGGGTCGCTCTGGCCGACGAACAGGAACGAGTGATACGCCGCGATGAGAAACACCGCTCCGATACCGACCAGCACCCACTCGTCTCTCGTCTGCGGGACAGGATTGTCAGCTACCCAGAAAGCGTACCCGAGCATGATGAGTCCCGCGATGTCGTAGCGGATGGCTGCGAACGTTACCGGCGGGAAGAACTCCAATCCGAGATTGATGGCCATGAACGCCGACCCCCAGACCGCCGACAGCAGCACGAACAGCAGCAGATTTCGATACGGGGAGGACACAGATTGGGTTGACACTGTGATGTGGTGTGGGTTACGAAATCGGCCGGAATCACCGCCAGTACCACCCAGATTTATGATAGAAACGGACCAATCCACCGACACATGAGCCCTGATGCTTCCGACGGAGCGAGAGTCCTCGGTGTTCTGAAAGGCATCGCAACGCTGCTGTTCGCCCTCCAGTTGACGATTATCGGCGTGTTCATCGACGGCGGGTCGTTCGTGTGGCTGGTGGCCGGAGTACTATTCGGCGTGGTTGGTCTGGTAGCCACTGCACTCAGCTGACACCAAAAAAGAGAAGTCCACCAACCAATGCCGACCTGGAACCGACGAACAGTTAGGCCACGCCGACACAGGTACGCCCATGACTGAGTACTTCGAAGTACACGAGCGTGATTCTGCGGCACGGCTTGGCGAGGTTCGCCTTGACGACCCACGCCAGACTCCGGCCCTCGTGGACGACTTGCTCGTCGACGGCGGCAGTCTCTGGCCGACAGAGCGCGAGTTACCAGACGGTGACGACTCCATACTGACCGTACTCCCTCACCGTGGGTTTCCCGGTGGTACTCCGACCGAAGTGCAGGAGGCGTTCGCGGTCGAGTACCCGGATGTCGACTTCCCGAGCGCTGCGGTTGTCTCCCCCGCAACTGCTTGTGACTACGGTGCCGACGCCTACGTACTCTCTAACGCACAGGAGATAGCCGGTCACGCTGCGGCGTTCGTCGACGCCGTCATCCAGACGAGAGAGGCGATTCCAGCCGACACGGCGCTCTATATGTCGGGTGTGGCGACTCCTGGCAACGTGTCGATTCTCGCCTACGCGGGTGTCGACCTCTTCGACGCCGACCGCGCCGTGGTCAAGGGAACACAGGGAAAGTATCTCACGACCGACGGCGAGTACTTTCTCTCCGACCTGTCGGAGTTGCCGTGTGCGTGTCCAGCCTGTCAGACGCCGCGTGAGGAGTTCGGTCCGGAGGAGTGCGCCGAGCACAACGAGGCTGTGTTACGTGGCGAACTCGCGCGCGTTCGTCAGCGGATTCGAGACGGCCGCCTCCGGGATTACATCGAAGGACAGGCCAGACACGAGCAGTGGCACACTGCAGTGTTCCGTCGACTGGACGACCAGTACAGCTACCTCGAATCGCGAACGCCCGTCATCAGGCGCGCTGATCTGACCGCGTCGGCCGACGACACACTCCGCCGCGTCGAGATTCAGCGCTTCGCCGAGCGCGTCACCACCAGATACCGCAACCGCTTCGAGAAACCGCTCGTCATCGTTCCGTGTTCGGCCCGCAAACCCTACAGCGAATCTCAGAGCCACAGCCAGTTCCACGACGCGATCCAGTTCCGGGCCCACATGGTCTCGATGACCTCACCTATCGGTGTCGTCCCGCAGGAACTCGAACTCACCTATCCCGCCCAGCACTACGACACGGTCGTCACAGGGCGGTGGACACCCACCGAACGCGAGTTCGTGGCGAACGTTCTCGAAGCGTATCTGGCGCGCAACGAGTATCCCCGGATTATCGCTCACGTCCCCGGCGAAGGGTATCGAGACATCTGCGAGCGCGTCGAGAACGCGCTTGGTCTCGAATTCGAGTACACCGCGGTTGACCATCCGACGACGACGGAGTCACTGTCGAACCTCGCATCGACGCTTTCGGGAGAGTCGAAGTACCGCAAGCGCGAGCGTGAACACAACACGGTTCGGGCGACTGCGGACTACCAGTTCGGTGACGGTGCCGGTGACGACCTGTTCGAGGAGTTCCAGACGGAAGCCCGCTACCCGAAACTCCGGGTTCGTTCTCCCGAGGGTGACCAGCTGGCGATGCAGGTCGCACAGTACGGCGTCCTCTCACTGACGATTGCCGGTGCGCGCCGGTGGGTCGAGAGTGACGTCCCGACAAGGCGGGTCGAAATTGACGACTTCGTCCCGCACGGGTCGGTACTCGCACCGGGAGTCGTCGGCGCGAGTGAGGAGATTCGACCCGGCGACGAGGTCGTCATCGAGGGTCCGAGAGCGTTTGCTGTCGGCCGGGCAGCGATGTCGGGTCCGGAGATGGTCGAGAGCACGCGCGGCATCGCGAGCACGGTTCGCCACGTCGAAGAACGGTGAACGGTACGTGAGTGGGAGATACAGATACAAGGGGTTCGGGTGTGTAGAACGACCATGGCAGTTGATGGTGCCAACAAGCAACTCGAGTGTCGCTGCACCCGGTGTAAGTACAACAACAACGGCAACTGTGGCTACCCTGGTCGCATCGTTATCAACCAGAACGGCGAGTGTGAATCACGGCAAGACGGGTTCGGACGCGACCGCGGCCCATTCGGTGAATGACGGAGGAGACTCTCACGCAAAAAACGACTCGTCTTCGAAGGATTCGTCCTCGCCAGTGACGTCGAGTACGTCGAGAGCGGTGACAGTTGCACCGACGCCGAGAACACCAGCCAGACTCGGCTCTGTTCGACCGTCGTCACCGCTTATGAGTTCTTTGACGTACAGTCCGCCCTCACCGTGGATCTCAACGGTCGCCTGTCCGTCGCTGTCGAGTGAACCCGACGCCTCGTAGACCTCTCGAATCCGTGTTTTTGCGGCTCTGCGGTGAGAGACACGCTGTGGTGTCTCCTGTTCGATTGTCGCGCCATCGAGTGCGTCGAGGGCGTCCTCGAACCGTGCCGGAGTGACCGGTTCGTCGAACTCGACTGTCATCCGGTAGGTCTTGCTCGCGTCGAGTTCTTTGACCCGCTCGACCATCTCGTGAGTCGCCAGCCGAAGGCCCTCAACCTCGACGCTTCCGTCGGCGAACTCGTTGATGTCCCGTTCGAGTGCGTCGGTGTCGACCTCGCGAATGCGAGGCGCATCGACTTCGATGACGAACGGGCGACCGGAGCCGAGCATGAGCGCGTCGACATCTTCCCGACCGGCCCCGTGGAACGTAGCCGACGTGCCGTCCATCGCCTCCTGAACGACGGGTGCGGTGAGTTGTTCGACGCTCTCGTCGTAGCGATACCCAGACCCATCACAGCCCTCACAGATATCGCCCTGCACACGGCCGGTGCCGTGACACTCGTTACACGGCCATCGCGTCTGTGGGATGTCGCGTTCCAGTTTGCGGTATCTGCCGTAGACGAACGCCGAGTTGACCTGCACGTCGAGTTCGTCGGTCGCCAGGTCACAGATGATGAGTACGTCGGGGCGCTCGAAGTCGACGGCCGTCTCAGTCAGTTCACCGAAGCGTTTGCCGACCTCGCGGTTGTACTCCTTTTTCATGAG
>PUMG01000113.1 GCA_003551265.1 Halovenus sp. | reverse complement strand
CGAAACACCGATAAAACCGATAGTGGCTTCGTCCGTCTCGACAAGCGTACTCGGCTGGCTCACCTCGGGAGCGAAGCGTCCGCTGCTCGTCGTGGCGTTCGCACACAGCCACGTCTGTGGGGACGAGCCTGCCAGTTCGCGCGCGTTTTCCGGTCCGAAGTCGAAGTCGTGATTGCCGAACGTATCGACCGCCGGGTCGACTGCATCGAAGAACGTCAACGCAGCGTGCCCATCGGTCGCGAGCGAGAGGGCACCCGGTGCGGTGTTGTCACCGCTGCCAGCGACGATTGTCTCCTCACCCGCAAGCGCGTGGATTGTCCCTGCGAGGGCACCACACCGCTCGGGTTCGTCGAGGGCGGTTTCGACATCCGAATACTGAAGAATATGAACGGCCATACACCGTCTCGACAGGCAGGTCGAATCAAGCTGACGCTTTCATACGCCTCCCCGCGTCGAGGTGAGAGCAGTATCAATCGTTCCGTCGGCGTGAGAACGGTATCACTCTACGCCCCTGAGAAGCGTGAAGAACTCCTCCCGATAGGACTCTCCGGAGCGCCGAAGCGTCTCGTCGGTGGTGTCAAGGCCGAGATGAGACGCGAGTACGACCGTCGGATGACCACCTGTGACGACGGTCGCGTAGTCAGTATCGGTCCAGACCGCCACCCAGCAGGCCAGCGGAAGCTGTCGGTCCCAGTCATCAAGTGGGTTCACTGCGGTGAACTTCGTCACGGTCGCTCGACGGCGGTTACCGACGAGAAGCTTCTGTGAACCGTCGCGTTCGACATCGACCAGTCCGCGCTCTCGGAGCCGGTTGGCGAACGTCCGGCGTGCTTCACTCTTCAGTGTCGGTGCAACCATCACGGCAGTTGTGCCCGGTGGGAGCGGTGGTTCGAACGTCAGCCGGGTACCCGCAAAGAATCGAGTCGACTCGTCGAGTGTCCCGTCTGTCGCCGTTGCGAGTGCCCCGCGCGTGCGCTCGTCTTCGTACTGGACAGTCGACCCACGGACGCGCATCGCCGGGAGTCGAAACACCGTGTCGACCGACTCGTGTGCGCGTTCCCAGCCCCCGCTCTCGAGGTGGTCGGTCGGCATCGACGGCGGTTCGGGGTCGGTACTCACGGTTGAGATGTGCGACGATACGCTCAGTGGTCGTCCTCTCGCCACTTGTGTTCGCAGGCGGTGCAGACGAAAAACCGGGTCTCGCTCTCGTCGGCCGAGCGAATCTGTTGCATGTACCAGTACGCCTCGTCGTTGTCACAGCTTGGACAGGCTGCACTCGTCGTGGGAAGGCCCTGACTGTCGCTGTCGGTGATGTCGATGACCTCGCTCTCTTGCTGGCCCGCCGTCGTCACCATCTGCTCTTCTCGTTGCTGGTCTCGGGGCTTCTCGTAGCCACAGCTCGAACAGACCCACATTCCGTCCGCTGTCTTCATCATCGAGCCACAGTCGTCACAGAACTCCATGTCCGCTGATATACGCGTGCGTAAAGTTAAGCGACAGGGTTCGTGGGGACGAACTCTTCGAGCGAGTCTCGACTGTCCTTCCGCCATCCCAAGAGCTATGGGCGTTAGCACCCACCTCCCGCGTATGGATACAGACGTCCCCGAACCCGCGTTCGACGAGCAGGCGCTCCTGCCAGCCGTTGCTCAGGACGTCGACTCCGGAGACGTATTGATGCTCGCGTACGTCTCCGAGGAGGCGCTCGACCGCACCCGTGAGAGCGGGCTTGCACACTATTACTCCCGGAGCCGTGAGGAGCTGTGGCAGAAAGGAAAGACCAGCGGTAACGTCCAGCGTGTCGAGGAGATTCGCGTTGACTGTGATAGAGACGCCCTGTTGTATCTGGTCCGACAGGACGGTGGCGCGTGTCACACCGGCCACGAATCGTGTTTCTACCGTACGCTCGACGGCGACGTCGTCGCCGACCGTGTGTTCGACCCTGACGACGTGTACGAATGAGCGCTTCGAATCCCACCACCGACCTGCTCGGCGAACTCGAACGACTCGAAGAAGAGATCGAACGGACGAACGAGCGAATCGAGGAGTTCGGCGAGGGTGAGTTACAGGAACTCGCGGACATCTACGAGCGGTTCACAGCCGTTCTCGAACGCTACGAAGAAGACGTCACCGACGACGGCGGGGACATCAGAACCAACATCGAGTTCCAGAGCGCAATTGCCGAGGTAGTCGCTGACATCCCCGACGATATGTTGCTCACCGAGGCGTTCGAGGAGTGTGACGAGCGCCTCCAGAAGCGATGGTTTCACGACTCGGACTTCGAGTTCGTCTACGAGCAACTGGAGCCAGTCGGTGAGGTCGTTTCCCGACTCGAAGACCGCGAGGAGACCATCGCCGCCTACCGCGACACCCGCCAGGATGTCAGATATCGCATCCGGGACCTGAAAGAGGAGATTGCCGACCTCAAACGGCTCGTCCGCCTCGCAGACGCTGACTTCGACGCCCCGACCGACCGACTGCGCGACCCAATCGAGCGCTACAACGAGGCGGTGACCGAGGCGTTCGCACAGTTCCGACAGGAAGCGTCTGCTCGCGAGGTCATCGACTTCGTCGAGACGATGTCCGCCTACCCCCTCGTTCCGTTCGAACAGCCCGACGACGAACTCGCTACCTACATCCGTGAGCACCCGCCGGGAGACGAACCCATCTCGAAGCTCCTGGAGTACGCCGGGTACTCGCACTCGAAGCTGAGCCACTACGTCGACGACCCGGAACGACTCACACACGTCGTCGGCCGGAAGAAGACGTTCCTCGACGGGTTGAACGCCAACGCACTCACCATCGACTGGCCACCACCACCCGCGAAAACACTCCAGTTGCGGTGTCGTGAACTTACCGCCGCGGTGAACCGCTTCGCTCCCGACGTCGTCGAGCAGCTTCGTGCGGTCGCTGCCCTGCCAAGAGAGACCGATTACGACCGAATCCGCGACAGCGCAGTCGTCCGCGAAACTCTGACTGCCGACGAGCGAGAGCGAATTCAGTCGGGTGACATCGAAGCGGAGTTGGCCCGCGCGAGAGAGGAACGCGCACAACTCGAACGGGCACTCGAAACGTTTCCGAAGCGGTGACAGCCCAGGGATTGGTGGGTGGAATCTATCACAGATTCCGTCAACCGGTATACTCCCTCTCAGAAGATGTTTGCGTGGCGGTAGACGGAGATGCCCTCGTCGGTCATCTCGTAGGGTTTCAACTCGCGGGAGTGCTTGGCGTTGCGTATCTTCTGGATTTCGACGGCGAGGCGTGTCTCCTGTGCTTCGCCGCGGATGTATCGGAGGATGAAGACGGCGTCTGTGAGGTACTCGACGATGCCGTGACGAGAGGCATACGGGTTCGATTCGCTCGCCTCGCTTGTCAGGAAGGTTGTGACGCCAGCTCTCTTCAGCGAACGGGTGAAATCGAACACCTCGGTTCGTCGTTTCGCCTGGTCGTCGTACATCATCTCGAGCAACGAGACCGAGTCGAGAACGAGTCTGTCGGCACCGAACTCCCTGACGAGGGTAGGGAGTTCGGCCTGAATGTTGTCGAGGCTGTTCGCCATCTCGACAGGGTCGAGGTCGACAATCGCAAGCAGGTCGTCCTCCTCGTACTGTTCGAACTCCCAGCCCCACTCGTTCGCGGTGGCGATGACGTCTCCCCGGCTCTGTTCGAGGGTGATGAACACCGCTTTCTCGTCATGTTGCAGGCCGTGATAGAGGAACTGGAGACCGAACGTCGTCTTGCCGGTTCCTGCGCTGCCGATGACGGCGATGAGATGTTTGTGGGGAATCCCCCCCTGTATCATCTCGTCGAGCCCCTCGATACCGATGTCGAGGCGAGGGATGTCCGAATCGAGCGCATCGTCGTCCAGTTCGTCGACGCTCAACCCGCCAACACCGCTCCCGAAACCCTCCGTAAACAGTGTCTCGGCCTCCTGTTCGTCCAAACCGGAGACGTCGTATTCGCTCTCGTCACCGAACGAGAATAGGTCGTCCGACGGCTCCTCAACGGTGTCTGTCCAGTCCCCAGAGGAGTCTCCCTCGGCCTGCTCTGTGTCGTCAGATTCGTCGGTCGTGTCGCTGTCATCCCACTCGGTCGTGTCGTCCGCTGATTCTGCCGCCGACTCGCGGACGCCGCGTTCGAACCAGTCCTCCTCCTCGTCGGACGATTCGTCACTGGTCATGTCTCTCCTGTCGTCGCCAGTGTAGTCATGACAGCACGTTAGGCGGGCCAGAGATTAAAGTTGTTCACCAGAAATGGCGACGGAAAGAGTCCGATACACCAAAGTACCGGGCAGGTGAACGTTCGGGTATGGCAGACGACCACGACGACCGGCCAGCGTACGACCCGACAGAGCCGACGCCGCCGGCGCGCGAGCCACCGTATCGGCGGACTGCACCACAGGGCGAGTTCACCCGCAATCAGGTTCTTCTCGGGTTCATCGTGCTTCTCGTCGGACTGTTCGTCACGTTCGGGTTGCCGTTCGGGTTCGGACTCGCGTGAACCGTGTGGGTGTGTCGCGAGGACACCGACGGATGGGAAAATTAAAGACCGCCTCTCTGTTATCACCGAGTGCGCCCGGGTGGCTTAGCTGGACATAGCGCCGCACTCATAGGGTTACACTGAACGCGGCTTGCACTCCGGCAGTCCCACGAGGAACCGTCCTCGGACCTGGGATATGCGGAGATCGAGGGTTCGGAGCCCTCCCCGGGCATTCTTGCGTCGCGAATTCCGTATGAGCGACTGCGCCTAACGCCGAGGGGCCAGAGAACCCGCAGGGTCGTTTACGGGAGTCGATACGACACCCCGTCATCAGTGTCCTGTACCTCGATACCCATCGCTTCGAGGTCGTCCCGGATGGCGTCTGCCCGGTCGTAGTTGCCTGCCTCACGCTCGCGTTCGCGCACGGACAACACGAGATCAACGAGGTCCTCGGCAATCGAGATATCACCGTCGGCCGCCGAGTCCCCAAGTTCGAGCCCGAGTACGTCACCGCCGAACTCCTCGAACGTCTCGACAGCGCTTCGAAGGCCGCGGTAGTCGTACTCGTCGTGGTCGTCGACGTGAGCGTGGACGGCGCTGACAAGTTCGAGCAGGGCACTCATCGCCTTCCGGGTGTTGAAGTCGTCGTTCATCGCTTCCTCGAAGGCGTTTCGGGTCGTCTCGACTGCATCTCGGAGCAAGGCATCCTCGACAGTGGTTCGTGCATCGACAGCGTCGACCGCGTCGACCGCTCGCTCGTAGCCACGCTCCAGTCGGTCCCAGCGCTCGGTCGCCTCCTGCATCGTCTCGGCGGTGTACGTCGCCGGGTTGTGATACGCCGTCGACAGCAAGAACGTACGGACGACGTTCGCACCGTAGCGCTCGATGGCCTCGGCGGCCGTCTCGAAGTTTCCGAGCGACGAAGACATCTTCTCGTCGTCTGGCGCGTCGAGCAGACGGATGTGGAGCCAGTAGCGAGCGAACGTATGACCGGTTGCGGCCTCACTCTGGGCGATTTCGTTCTCATGATGGGGAAAGACGAGGTCGTGCCCGCCCGCGTGAATGTCGATGGTCTCGCCGAGGTGAGTCATGCTCATCGCCGAGCACTCGATGTGCCAGCCTGGACGTCCCTCTCCCCACGGCGACTCCCACGTCTGTGCCGTCGCCGCAGCCTCCTCAGGGTCGACAGCAGCGTCACGCTGGTGGGTTTCGACCTCCCCGGGCGTGACGCCGCCAGCCTTCCAGAGCGCAAAATCGGCCGGGTTGCGCTTTTCGGACTGCTCTTTGGAGGTTCCCTGTGACTCCATCTCGTCGATATCCTGGTTCGAGAGTGTGCCGTAGTCCTCGAAGGCGGTGACGTCGAAGTAGACGGAGCCGTTCGATTCGTAGGCGTAGCCACGGTCGACGAGCGTCTCGATGAGGTCGACAATCTGGGGGACGTGCTCTGACACGCG
The DNA here is from genome assembly GCA_003551265.1 of Halovenus sp. Lineage (GTDB taxonomy): Archaea > Halobacteriota > Halobacteria > Halobacteriales > Haloarculaceae > Halovenus. Next base: position 2,642 of record PUMG01000113.1, on the reverse strand, counting down.
GGGGTACACCTCCGCACGGAGGAGGTTGAGTGAGCGCATGTCCGTGATGATGTCGCGGATGTACGACCGCGCGACGTCGCGCTCACTGTCGCCGTCGGCTCCGACACGGGCGACGATTTTCTCGTTGACGTCGGTGAAGTTCTCGACGTGGCGGACGTCGTACCCCAGCCACGCCAGCCAGCGGTGCATCACGTCGACGTGAACCCACCCGCGAGCGTGACCCAGGTGTGCCGGGTCAGAGGTCGTCAGTCCACAGTAATACAGCAAGACAGTGTCGGGGTCGGCAGGCTCGAACACCTCGCGTTCGCCGGTGAGCGAATTCGTCACTCGGAGCGTCATTACACCCTCTTGTCGGGGCACTCGCTTGAACGCTGTGAAATGTTCCCGTGCTGGAACGAGTCGCCGACGGTCAGGGTTCGTCTTCCACGATTCGAAGCGCAGTCGCCCCGTCACGGCGCTCGACAACGAGCACGAGCGACGTGTTCGTGAATCCGAATCCCTCGACCTCGATATCCTCAGTCTCACACCGTCCGAGAACCCGACGTGCGTCGACACCCTCTCCAGTCGCCACAATTCCCGTGAGCGAGCCCGCCTCGGGTGCGAACGTCGTCTCTCCCACAGTCAGGATGCCGGACCCGTCGGTGACCGTCCCGAGACCGCTTTGCATCCGAACGCGCACACTGCCGGCTGTCGCTGCTGGCGGGTCGAGTTCCGTCCCGTAGCGTCTGAGTGCTGCGGCGACCGCATCCTCGTCGCCGATATCGAGAAACCGTGCTGCGCTCGTGTAGTTGAGGACACCCGCTCGGAGTGCGTCGTACAGGAACGGGTGATTCCGGACCGCTTCACGCGTCTGTTCTGCGACCGACATACGGCCACCAACGGCCGGAGTCGACAAAAACTACGTCGATTCGTTCAGCCACAGCAACAGCCCGTTCTGTGCGTGGAGGCGGTTCTGGGCCTGTTGCCACACGAGCGCGTCCTCGCTATCTAACACCTCGTCGGTTATCTCCTCACCCCGATGTGCTGGAAGACAGTGCATCACCGCCCTGTCGCCGACGAGGTCACTCGTCAACTGGAACCCCTCGAACGCCTTCAGGCGCTCGTCTTGCTCGTCTTCCTGTCCCATACTCACCCAGACATCGGTGTAGACGATATCCGCATCCTCGACCGCAGTCTTGGGGTCGTGCGTTTCGGTGGGTGCGGTCCCCAGCTCGCCAGCGCGCGTCCGGACAGCCTCGTCGATTTCGTACCCTTCGGGAGTGGCAACGGTCACGTCGAGGTCGGTCATGGCGGCCCCGACAACGAACGACTGACAGACGTTGTTTCCGTCGCCGACCCACGCCACGCTGGTATCGAAGCTCCCGGCATGCTCGCGAACCGTCAGCAGGTCAGCGAGGGTCTGACACGGATGAGCCGCGTCGGTCAGCGCGTTGATCACGGGAACCGTCGCGTACTCGGCGAGTTCGACGACGTCCGAGTGGTCGAACACCCGTGCGATGATGTAATCGACGTACTGCGAGAGTGCCAGCGCAGTGTCACGGATGGGTTCGCCGTGTCCGAGGTGGATGTCGTCAGGGCCGAGGAAGATGGCGTGGCCGCCGAGCTGGGTCATCCCCGTCTCGAAGGAGACGCGCGTCCGCGTGGACGGCTTCTCGAACAGCATTGCCATGGTCTGACCCGCGAGCGCCCGCTCTCGATGTGCCGGAGCCGTCGCCTTTCGCCGCGCTGCGATGTCCAGAACCGTGTGTAGCTCCTCGTGAGAGAGGTCGTCGATGGTGACCATGTTGCGTTGTTCGGTACCGTTCGTGTCGTTCGGTGCAGAGTGTGCCATAATCGTATTCATGCTACAGTAGCTGTGCCGTCGCGTCCGTCAGGACGCCAACTGCCCTGTCGTACTCGGACAGGACGAGGTGTTCGTTCGGTGTGTGGTCCATCGCAGAGTCGCCCGGGCCGTAGGTGACCATCGGACAGTCCCAGCCCTCGGCGAAGACGTTCATGTCGCTCGTCCCTGTCTTGCGGAGCAGGCGTGGCTCTCCACCGTGGTCGCGGATGGCGACCCGAAACCCACGGGCAACAGGGCTTCGCGGACTCTCAGCGACTGGCTCGATGGCGTCTTCCCACTCGATGTGTCCACCATCAAGTTGTGACTCGACGCGCTTTCTGACTGTGTCGGTCGTCTCAGAGGGTGGCACGCGAAACTGGACCTGCATCGTCGCCTCGACCGCGAGTCCGTCCGATGTCGTGCCGCCGTCGACCGCCGTTGGCTTACATATCACGCCCTCGAGCGTGCTCTCGACGCGGTTGTACCACTCGATAGCGTCCTGAATCGCGTTGTTCTCCGGGCGCGAGGTGTGAGCGCTGTCGGTTTCGGTCATGTACGTCCCCGTCACCATCCCATAGTATCCGAGCGTCGTCGCATCCCAGCCGGAGGGTTCGCCGTTTATCAGCGCGTCCGGAGGGTCGCGGGTCTCGACTGCGTGACGACTACCCCGTGAGTCGACCTCTTCGCCGACGACGCCCAGAAAGCTCGCGCCAGTTCTCACGGATACAACAGCCATCGCCGCGAGCGAGCCTTTCGCGTCGACGCTCCCGCGACCCCACAGTGCCCGCTCTCCGTCCTCTGTCTCCTCGATACGGACGGG
>PUMG01000342.1 GCA_003551265.1 Halovenus sp. | reverse complement strand
CGAACTGGAGGAGACCTGATGAACACGAGCGGAGGTGATCTGTATGGCTGATCGACACGAACACGACCGGTTCGGCGATGTGAGAAGCGAGCGCGACCAGCGCGGAGACGTGAACGATGAGCGCGACCGGCACGGAGATGTGAGCGATGAGCGCTCGAATGAGGAGGTGAGTGCGAAGTCTTACATTCAGTCGGCAGACCGGACGTTGCGTTCGACCTACGAGGAGCCGATGACACTCGACGCCTACGTCGACGTCTTGCTTTCAGCGCCACACCTGGGCGCACACGCACCGAAGTACCTGCTCGATGCAATCGAGGACGCCGGGACACGGACAGTCATCGAAGAGGGCGAGGAGAAACAGCGCTATCGGTTCTTCGACGACCCCTGGAACGACGGTGAGCACGCCATCCTCGGGAACACGGAGGTACTCAACCGGTTCGTCGACGACCTCCGGTCGATCGCTGCCGGACGCGGCAAGGAGGAGAAGATTCTGTGGCTCGATGGGCCGACGGCGACGGGTAAATCCGAGTTGAAGCGCTGTCTCATCAACGGACTCCGTGAGTTCTCCAGAACCGAGCGCGGCCGCCGATACACGATGGAGTGGAACGTCGCTGGCGTCGAGTCCAGGCCAGGGCTGACCTACAGCGACGAGGTTGCAACCCCAGACGAGGACGACTGGTATGCGAGCCCGGTGCAGTCACACCCGCTGACGGTGTTCCCCGACGACGTTCGAGCGGAGCTGGTGGCCGAATTGAACGAACGCCTCGAGGACCACATCCCGATTCGCGTCGAGAACGAACTCGACCCGTTCTGCCGGGAAGCCTACAGCTACCTCGAAGAGCAGTACCGGCGCGATGGGGTCGACGAACTGTTCTCGGCAGTGACCGACCCGCGACACCTGCGTATCAAGAACTTCGTCGTCGACGTGGGGAGCGGTATCGGTGTGCTCCACTCCGAGGACGACGGCTCACCGAAAGAGCGCCTCGTCGGTTCGTGGATGCACGGTATGCTGCGCGAACTCGACTCGCGCGGGAGAAAGAACCCGCAGGCGTTCTCCTACGACGGCGTTCTCTCACAGGGCAACGGCCTGTTGACAATCGTCGAGGACGCCTCACAGCACGCCGATTTGCTCCAGAAGCTACTGAACGTTCCCGACGAAGGGCGGGTCAAACTCGACAAGGGCATCGGGATGGACATCGACACGCAGCTCGTCATCATCTCCAACCCTGACCTGGAGGGGCAGCTGAACCAGCACGCAGAGCGTGAAGGCCAGGATCCACTGAAAGCGCTCAAGCGTCGACTCGACCGCCACCAGTTCACCTACCTGACGAACCTCTCGCTCGAAGCGGAGCTGCTTCGCCGGGAGCTGACTGACGAGACCAGCGTCTGGGATGCTGGTTCGTGGGACGAACTCGAACGCTGGATTCGTGCGCCGCTGACGATGCACGTCAAGCGTGCTGACGGACGAGTGAGAGCCAGAGAGCTGGCACCACACACCATCGAGGCGGCGGCGCTGTATGCGGTCGTCTCGCGCCTCGACAGGAGTGACCTGCCCGATGGAATCGGTGTCGTCGACAAGGCGTTGCTGTTCGATCGGGGCTACATCCGCGACGGTGACGACCGCATCGATATCGACGACGTTGACTTCGACAGCGAGACAACCAACGGCAAGCGCGGAATACCAGTCACTGTCACCCGTGACACCATCGCCGACTTACTCCACGAGGAGGTGGACCGGTTCCACGAGCGCCTGCCGGTCGAGGAAGTCATCATGCCACGAGACGTGTTGAACGCGATGGTTGACGCGCTCACCGAGGCACCGGTGTTCTCTCGAAGCGAGGCCGCGGCGTTCGAGGACCGAATTACACCTGTGAAGGAGTACATCTTCTCACAGCAAGAAGCAGACGTACTCGAAGCGATGATGCGCGACAGGCGCGTCGATGAGAGAACGGTCGAGGAGTACGTCGAGCACGTGTACGCCTGGTCTGAGGGTGAGCAGATAGTGAACGAGCGCGGTGAGCAGGTCGAACCGGACGACCTGAAGATGAAGCTCTTCGAGATAGAGCACCTCGGGCGATTCGACGAGAGCGATTACGTGGGCAACCAGCCTGCCGCGGAGGTCGTCGAGTTCAGAACCGAACGCATCATCACAGCGCTGAACCGCCACGCCTGGCGACACCGCGACGACGAGTTCCGGGTGTCAGACGTCAACCCCAAAGAGATTCCTATCATCAAGGCGGTGCTGGGAAGCTACGACTGGGACGACATCAGACGGACGTACGAGGACTTCGACCCATATCAGTGGGACACCCCACCCAGTGGGACCGAAACGGAACGTCTCAAAACCGAGACAATCCAGAACATGCAGGAGCTGTTCGATTACAGCGAGGCCGCCGCAGAGCTAACCAGCCGACACGTCATGAATCAGGTGAGCTACAGATGGGACTGAGAGACGACCTCGAACGCTATCGCGAGGTTGGCGAACAGCGTCGCCAGGACCTCGCCGAGTTCATCCAGTACGGCGACCTCGGAAAGAGCCGCCGCGACGAGGTCAGGATTCCGATCAAGATAATCGACCTGCCGGAGTTCGCCTACGACAGGCGAGATATGGGTGGCGTCGGACAGGGCAACGGCGACACACCAGCGCCGGGTGACCCGGTCGGCCAGCCACAACCCGGCGATGGCGATGGAGACGAAGGTGAGCCGGGTGAGGAGGGAACCGACCACGAGTACTACGAGATGGACCCCGAGGAGTTCGCTGAGGAACTGGACGAGGAACTCGGACTGGACCTCGAACCGAAGGGGAAGAAAGTTACGGAGGAGGTCGAAGGCGACTTTACCGACATCACCCGCACGGGCCCCACGGGGACGCTCGATTTCGAGCGGCTGTTCAAAGAGGGGCTCAAGCGCAAGCTTGCGATGGATTTCGACCGCGAGTACGTCCGTGAGGCGCTGAAAATCGACGGCTGGGGACCACAACGGGTGTTCGAGTGGGCGCGGACCGAGGAGCATCTCCCGGTCTCACGGGCGTGGATCGACAGCGCCTACAAGGACATCCCCCACGAAGAGCGGACAACGTACCCCAGTCTCGAAGCGATGGAGGAAGAAGTCGAGCGTGTCGATACACCACAGCGCATCCGTCGGGAGGGAATCGACGAGATACCGTTCCGTCGTGAGGACGAACGCTATCGCTACCCGGAGATAATCGAAGAGCGTGAGAAGAACGTCGTCGTCGTCAACATCCGTGACGTTTCAGGAAGTATGCGACAGAAAAAGCGTGAACTCGTCGAGCGGACGTTCACACCGCTCGACTGGTACCTCCAGGGTAAATACGACAATGCAGAGTTCGTCTACATCGCCCACGACGCAGAGGCCTGGGAGGTCGACCGCGAGGAGTTCTTCGGCATTCGTTCGGGAGGGGGGACGCGCATCTCGAGCGCCTACGAGATTGCACGTGAGCGCCTCGACGAGGAGTATCCGTGGTCGGAGTGGAACCGGTACGTCTTCGCGGCGGGAGACTCGGAGAACTCCTCGAACGACACCGCCGAGAACGTCATTCCACTGATGGAGTCAATCGACGCCAATCTCCACGCCTACGTCGAGACGCAGCCCTCGGGCAACGCTATCAACGCCACCCACGCTGACGAAGTGGAAAAACACTTCGCGGGAGTAGACAACGTCGCGGTGGCGTACGTCACGAGTCCGGAGGACGTCACGGATGCGATATACGAGATACTCAGCACGGAGGATTCAGATGAAAACACCTGAACGCGTTCGAATGCAGCACGAGGCCGAAAAACTCGAAGAGCCGGTCAGAGAGGCGAACGAACTGGCCCGAAAGCTCGGGCTGGAGCCGTACGACGTGAACTACTGGATAGTCGACTACGACGAGATGAACGAACTCATCGCCTACGGCGGCTTCCAGAATCGCTACCCACACTGGCGGTGGGGGATGGGCTACGACCGCCAGCAGAAACAGGGCCAGTTCCTCGGCGGCAAGGCGTTCGAGATTGTCAACAACGACAACCCTGCACACGCGTTCTTGCAGGTGTCGAACAGCATGGCCGACCAGAAAGCGGTTATCACCCATGTCGAAGCCCACGGCGACTTCTTCGCCAACAACGAGTGGTTCGCCATGTTCAGCCGAAACCCTGACGCGGCCGCCATGCTCTCGGTTCACGCTGAGACTATCGGTGAGTACATGCAAGATACGGACATCGACCGGTCCGAGGTCGAGCGGTTCATCGACCACGTGCTCACACTCGAAGACAACATCGACCAGCACCAGCGCTACGAACCGCTCTCCGACGACGGCGAACAGGAACCGGACGTGGATTACGGCGACATCCGTGATGAACTCGCTAACCTCGACCTCTCCGATGAGGTCCAGCGACAGGTGTTCGACGAGCAGTGGCTCGAAACCCAACAGCGCGAAGATGAAACCGGAACGTTCCCGACAGAACCACAGCGCGACATCCTCGCGTTCTTGCGCAGGTACGGCAAACGCTACGACGAAGACGCTGGCAAAGCCGTCGAAATGACGGAATGGCAAAAAGACGTGCTCGAAATCCTGCGCCGCGAATCGTACTACTTCGCCCCACAGAAAGTGACAAAGATAATGAACGAAGGGTGGGCCTCGTACTGGGAGTCCGTCATGATGGCTGGGGAGAACTTTGCGGGAGAGAACGAGTTCATCACCTACGCCGATCATATGTCGAAGGTGCTTGGTTCGGGAGGATTGAACCCCTACAGCCTGGGCTTGCAGCTCTGGCAGTTCGTCGAGAACACGGAGAACAGGCGTCACGTCGTCGAGAAGTTGCTGTGTGTCGAGGGGATTACGTGGCGAAACTTCCACGATACGGTGGACTTTTCGGCGGTGCTCGATGCGCTCGAACCCGACGACCTCGTTGCGTCGGTCGACGCTGACCGACTCGAAGCGATTCCCGCTGATGATTCACGTATCGACGGGGACGCGGTCGAAGCCGCTCAACGTGGAGAGATCGATATCGAAACGTATCCCTGGAAGCTGTTCACCTACGAGGGACTCGCCGAGCGTCACTATTCGCTGGTGCAGCCGGCTAACCGGGGATACATCGCCCGGATTTCGAGAGGCGAACTCGAACGAATTTCGCGGTACATGTTCGACCACGAGCGCTATGCGAGCGTCGAGGCTGCGCTCGCTGACGTCGACTTCACCGTCGGCTGGGACCGGATGCGCGAGATACGCGAGAGTCACAACGACATCACGTTCGTCGACGAGTTCCTGACCCAGGAGTTCGTCGACGAGCACAACTACTTCACCTACGAGTATCTGCAGTCCTCGGATGATTACCGGGCGACGTCGACCGACTACGAGGACGTAAAGAAGAAACTGATGCTGCAGTTGACGAACTTCGGGAAGCCGACGATTGTCGTCGCCGATGGGAACTACCGCAACCGCAACGAACTGCTGCTCGAACACCGGTACAACGGGGTCGCTCTCGACATTCCACAGGCCAGAGACACCCTCGAACGGGTGTTCGAACTCTGGGGACGGCCGGTCGCGTTGCGCACGATAATCAAGGTGTACGACGACCACGACGTCGAGATTGCGAGACGCCGTGACCGCGAGCCAGAGCCGGAAGAGATGGGTCTCGAACTCCGCTTCGACGGCGACGAGTTCGAAGAGGTCGAACTCACCTGGACCGAGGTTGACCACCTCGCGGCGACCGACGTGGACTACGACACGAAACCCGACGAGTGGCTGGCCTAGCGCAGGTTGAGTCCGTACACGTCTGAGTCGGCAAACAGTGGGGTGACATCGTAGCGCCCTGTGGTATTCGTCCCGATCAACGTCTGGTACGTATCCTCACGCATGTCAACCGCAGCGAACCCGTTGATATCAAGGGACAGGTTTGCACCCACCAGAGGGTTCACTACACAGGTTTGCTTCCACCAGACTGCTCACTCCAGAACTTCGACGCTTTCGTACTCACAGTGAGTCTGGAGTTCCGCCCGCTGTGAAGCGACGCACGTGACGCTCGAAATCGAGCCCCTGTCCACAAAAGACACCTGATATGTAACGTACTCACCGACATCGACAGCGTCGAATACGCTCACGTCAGGTGTCTCGAACCACTCCTCATTTCCCGTTTCGGTCGATTCGATTCGCAGGTGGTATTCGAGCGGTCCATACTCACTCAACAGGGTATCGAGATGTTCCGAAACGAACATCTCGGAGATGTCGTCGGAAACGAGGTCCTCTATCAGGCCAGTGGCACGGCCTGTTTCCGCACTCTGATAGAGGAGCGTGTCACTCTCAGCCGTGAGTTCTTTTGCGGTAACGCGTCCCTGACCCGGCTCCAGCCCGGTCCAGAGGTACGCGACGAACGCGCTGAAACCGAGTGCCCCCGCTCCGACGAGAAACTCACGTCTCCCGATACTGCCGTAGCGTCTTCCCATACCAACCGACCCTGTCGGAAACGAATAGTAATGGAGGACCTACGTCCGGTGACGGACGGGACGTTGAACACCCTGTGGATTTTCGTCCGTCAGTCTCAGAGGGGTTATCGGACCTGTACAGAGATTCTCGCTGCGACGTACAGCGAGAAATCTATGATGACGTACAATAACCCCTCTCACTTCTCGCCGTATATCTCCTCGACTTTGTATCCGTAGCCTTCGAGAATCGTCTCGCGTTTTTTCTTCATCGAGGGTGTGAGGTAGTCGTTTTCGGGAGTCCACTCTTCGGGGATAAGTGCGAACGCTTTGATCTGTTCGTGTTTCTCGAATGCCTGGTTGCCGCGGTCGATGACCTCCTGAATCCACGAGTGAACACGGTCGTCCTCGACCAGTTCGTGTGGGTCCTCCGGAAGGGAGATGTCGCTCGAATCTGCCCACTCTCTGAGCTGTGTGAAGTTCGGGACGACGAGTGCGCCGACGAACTTTCTGTTGTCACCGAGTACCATGATTTGCTCGATGCGGTCGCTGGTTGCGAACTCGTCTTCGAGGATCTGTGGAGCGACGTTCTTGCCGGTGTCGAGGACGAACAGCTGTTTGAGGCGGTCGTGGAAGATAAGAAAGCCTTCCGGGGTCTGCTCGACGAGGTCTCCCGTCCGGAACCACTTGCCGCTGCCGTCGGCGGTGAGGTCGGTCGGCGCGACGACGTCGTTGTCGTCGTCGAAGGGGTCAGCCGTGAACGCTCGCTCTGTGGCACCCGGGCGGTTCCAGTATCCCGAGGTGACGTTGTCGCCGCGGACGAGCAACTCTCCGAGTATCGAGCCGTCCTCCTCGGTATCGTCGTCGACGGCTTTCGACTGGTCGATCGCGATGTCGACGCCAGTCACCGGCAACCCGAGTGTTCCGGGCCGGATATCGTCGGGCGAGTTGACGGTCACGACGGGCGAGGTCTCGGTCAACCCGTATCCCTCGACGATGGTTATTCCCATGCCGTTGAAGATGCGACAGAGGTCCTTGCTCAGGCTGCCGCCACCGGACACCATCATCTCGATGTTCCCCCCGAGATTTTCTTTGACGTTCGAGTAGACCAGTTTGTCGGCGATGGCGTGTTTGAGCTTCAGTCCCGTTCCCGGTGAGTCTGCCATCTGGTACTGTTTTGCGACCTCCAGCGCCCAGTCGAAGATGCGGCGTTTCGGCCCGCTGTCGCCTGCTTGTTCGTTCATCGACGCGAAGATTCGCTCGTAGACACGAGGAACACTCCCACCTGCAGTCGGCTGTATCTTGACGATGTCGTCTGCGATGGTGTCCGTGCTTTCGGCGTAGCCGACAGAGGCACCGGAGCCGAACATCAGGAAGTGCCCCGACTGTCGCTCGAAGACGTGGGCAAGCGGGAGAAACGAGATTGCTCGCGTCTCCTCGTCGACAGAGAGACGGTCTGGGTCGTCCTCGCGTGGACCAACACGCCTGCGAATCTGGTGGAAGTTCGACCGGAAGTTCCAGTGTGTGAGCTGGACGCCTTTTGGTTTACCCGTCGTTCCCGAGGTGTAGATTAGACTTGCCAGATTGCCAGGATTCGTCCCGTCCAGATAGCTCTGGTAGGTCTCTTCGTCGAACGCCTCCTCACCCCGGTCGTGAACCTCGGCAAGTGTGTAGAGATCGTCGCGGTCGTACTCGCGTGATGGCTCGTCGATGAGGACGATTACCTCCAGGTCCAGGCTGTCTTCCACCTCGAAAACGCGTTCGAGCAGCGTCTCGTTCTCGACGACGACACCAGTCGCATTGGGGTCGTCCAGCAGATACTCTACTTGCTGCGGTGAGGAGTCAGTGTAGACGGTCGTGACCACACACCCTGCCGCCAGCAATCCCAGGTCGCTGTGTGCCCACTCCATCCGCGTATCGGCGTAGATGCCGACACGGTCTTCAGGTGTGAAGCCAATCTCGCGGAACCCGACCGCCAGATGGCGGACAATCTGTCGCATCTCGCGGTAGGTGAGACTGGCGTACTCCCCCTCGGGTGCTTGCGGAACGACGCCACCTTCGACGAGTGAGCGCGTGTACACCCCGCCTTTGTATAACTGCGCCTCTCTGTCCAGATGACGCCCGGCGCTCGTCTCGAACAGCTCCGGGATTGTCCCGT
>PUMG01000254.1 GCA_003551265.1 Halovenus sp. | reverse complement strand
CTGCACCGCAGTCATCGCAGACCACTTCCACAGCTAGTCCGCAGTACTTCCAGAGTGCAGATACGGTGTCGGCTTCGTTAATGTCGATCCAGGCAAGCAGCTTGGTGGTGTAGGTTGGGCCTATGCCCTTTACATCACAAAGCCACTCCTGGTAAATTGGAATGCTTCGTGCAACCTTTTTCATTTCGCGAAATATCCGCTTTTCAATGGACGAAAAATCCTCACCAATTGCGTCTGCGAAGTCGCCGCCGTGTGGATCATCACCATCTTTTTTGGCTCGGGCCCTATTTTTCATGGCTTTCCTTGACTTTTGAGCCTGCTCATAAACGTCCGCCATCCACCTCAGATCTTCCAGTGTACCCTCCATGTACGCAACCCCTCCTTGTTGGTTTTTTCGCCCCCTACCTGCCCGCCAGGGCAAGGTAAAGACCACTGCGGCTCCCGCTGGACGCAGGTCTTATGTCGCTACCCGCCTGCGCGTCCTGGCGCTGTACTGATTTAGCCACCACCGATGCGTCGGGGCTCCTCCCGGGCCGTCGCCTGGGGATCGTGGCCACACCGCTTTAGTCTTTACTTTGCCCTGGCAGGTTTCCGGCCTACGGCGCCTGCTCCATAGCTCGCTCCACCAGGGCTTCCAGTTCCGCTACGAGTATTCTGCGGGCGCTTCCAATCTTAAAGGATTGTATCTTCCCGCTTTCCATCCACCTGTAGATGGTGGTGCGCGATACATCCAGCATCTTGGCTGCCCGCTTGGGGTTTACCGCTATCTGCAGCTCCCGGGCTGGACAATGGTCTGCTAGTTTTGCGTCCACTTTAAATCACCCCCCCTCATCAATAGTTTCCTTAAAATCAACACTTGGAGAAAAAAATATCCGCAGCCCTCTCTTCTCCGATAATGCTTGCAATCCGCTTCATTACTGTTGGGCCAGGAAACATGTCCCCACTTTCGTAGCGACTGTACGTTGACTTATGAACCCCAAGAAGGTCAGCCATCTCCTTCTTGTTGAGGCCGAGTTGTTCGCGCTCCCTTTTAAGGGCTTTGGTGTTTACCTGTTCTGCCATGTTATAACCCTCCTTCAAAATGCTGCTACTTACATTTTAGTTGATTTTAAGGAAACTGTCAAGGCTTTGAGGGGATTTTTTTAATTTTTTCCCGCAAGGGGTTGTTTCCTCTCAAGAAACCATGCTATAATATGTCTAGGAAAGAGGGGTTAAAAAAAAGGGGGGAGGGTAAGCAATGAGTGAAAAACTCGGGAAGAGAATGAGGGGGCTACGGAAGGAGCAGGGCCTTACACAAGATCAGCTAGCAGATGCTCTGGGGATAACAAAATCAACAATTGCAAAATATGAAAGCGGCAGGCTTTATCCTTCACTGAATATCCTCATGGGGGCCGCAGACTATTTCGATGTATCTCTTGACTACCTTGCAGGACGATCTAAAATTAGGAAGAAAGACCCAGATTGGTTCGATAACCTCCCCCCAGAGCTCCAAAAATTAGTTCAGGAAAAAAACTTGGAGTACCTTGAAATCTCCCTCATGGCCGAGGAGAAAGGCTGGACGAAGGAAGCCATCGAGGAAGTTATGGAAGTGATAGAGCACTACTCAAAAAAAGGTCGACAAAACTAGACAATAGAATAAGGGGGGGTTTACGCCTTTTGACGTAGAACTACTTGGTATAACAATCCAAAGAGGGAGGGTTTTACCAGTTATGCATGTAAAACACGTCAAAAGGATTTTTCTTGGATTTGTGGGCGAACATGAGTTCGCTCTATCCAACAAACAAGGGAGGCTCGAAGAAGAAGATGGCTCACCTGGAGGGGTTGGAAAAGGGCAAGTGGCGTGTCGTCGTAGAGCTCGGGAGGGGCCCGAAGGGGAAGAGGAGGAGGGTAACGAGGCATATTGAGGGTACAAAGCAGGAAGCAGAAGAATTGATGCACCGGCTGGCTGACGAGGTAAACCGGGGGGACTTCGTAGACAGGGAGGATATAACGGTTGTCGACTGGCTGGACCGCTGGCTTGAGCGAAAAAAGCGCGGAGTAGCCGAAGCAACATATAAAAGCTACAAGTACACAATAGACGCACACCTGGCAGAAGGGTTTGGCGGTATGCCCCTGCAGGCAGTGCGCCCGCATCACATCCAAACCTACTATGACCGAAAATTGGACGAGCTTTCGGGGAGGACCGTCCAGCTCCACCACACGATCCTTAACGCAGCCTTCCGCTGGGCGGAACGCCTAGAGGTAATCCGCAGGAACCCTGTGGCTGCCATAGATACCCCCCGGCGGAATAAGCCGCCGAAACATACCTTTCTTAAACCCGATGAGGTTCAAACAATCATCCAAAAAAGTAAAGAGCACGCTTATGCAGATGGATACAACTTCATGACACCACTTATTAAGGTTGCGGTACATGCTGGCCTCAGAAAAGGGGAATTGTTGGGTCTCAAGTGGGACTGCGTGAGCCTAAAGAACCAGACCGTACAGGTCAAAAGGACCCTTCTTCCGAGCGGGGAACTTGTCGAAAGGACAAAACACAACTCGGGGAGAATTATATCTATATCGGAGACAGTTATTACTATTCTCCAGAAAAATAAAAAGAAGCAAGCGAAGCACCGCCTGCTTCTTCCGGGAAGCGAATACGAGGATCGCAACTTGGTATTCGCCAGAAAGAATGGGCAACCTCTCAGCTACAACTATGTTTATAGATTGTTTACAAAGTTTGCGTCTGGTGTCGGTATCGACGCTGCATTTCACGATCTCCGACATACTCACGCCAGCCTGCTCCACCAGGCTGGTGTGAGCCTCAAAGACATACAAGATCGCTTAGGACACTCGGATTACTCGACAACCGCCAACATCTACGCAAAGGCCGACACCACCAGCAGAGAGGTCGCCCAAAAGCTGGAAGAAATCCTGTAAAATGCTGGAATGGCACTTCTTCGGCACTTCTACTTAGTATAGGCCCCTTCTGCCAGTATAATCGGAGGGGCCTTAACCCTTGATATGTGGCGGAGAGGGAGGGATTCGAACCCTCGGCAGCCAACGAGGGCTGCACATGATCTCCAATTATGAAACACGGTTTTCATGCTGTAACTCAAAATACCATTGAACCCCGACACATCAACGTTCTTCATGGTTCGGGTGTTACATCCATTTTCTCTGCGTTTCATGCTTTTTCATGTAAGTTTGGCACTCGCTCGGCACTTACATAGAAGAGAGTCAACTACCCCGCCCTTTTGAAAATCTAAAGGGCGGGGCTTGTCGTATTTACTCATTCAGACAACCTCCCTGCATAATATTGGCACTGGCTACCACTGTATTCATTACTCTTTCCGATAACCTCCAAAAAATAAAAAAATGGCCCCAACGTAGGGGCCAAATTAGTAAAATCTATTCTAAGGGGCCAGAGGGCCCCTTTTGGGCGTTTTTGTTTTTGTAGGTCTTATCATACATGGGGGGTAAATAAATCGGGCAATTTGACCCCATTCTGAGGTCCGTTTTTAGAGGTCGGGATGAAACTTCCTCGGTAGGCCGTGTTTTTCTCGAATGTCGCCCCGGAGCTTTTTAACCAGGTCTTCTGAGGTGGAGGTTCGGCTTTTTTCAGCAAAGCTGAGAAGTGAAATTGTGAGTTCCTCGTCGTCGAGCTCGGCAATTGCTTTTTCGGTTGCCCCGTAGCGCCGAAGAATTGATGTGAAGTGTCTCAGCACTTCGGGGATCTCTACTGCCCCCCTTCTTGCCCTCTGAAAAAATTTATTTTATCGAGCAGCCAAACGATCTTCTCATAAATTGCGGCCAGCTTTTCCTCCAGCTTCTCCCAGGATACCGGAAACTCTTCTTCGGTCAGTTCGTTGGCCAGATCGTAGAGGACTTCCAGCACCCCCAGAACGAAGGACCGCTCTTCTTCAGAGCCGCGGTCCTCCTCGTCTTCCTCTGATTCCACCATCACCACCACATCCCACAACGCCATCAGAAACGGCAGGGCGAAGGAGACAATCTCATAGATCCTGCGGGCCAAACCAGACAAACCCTTGATTTTGCTCAGCATTAGTTTTTCACCTCCCCTGGTGCTTGCTGGCCGTATAGATTGGAGATCGTGTCCGCGCATAATGGAGATTAACTTTTGGGCGTACTCCGGATCGGTGGCGTACCCCGCCTCCTGCAGCCGGCGGGCGAACTCTGCGGGGTCCGAGGTTTTGAAACAATCGCTGTATCGTGAATTGGAGCGCAGGAACTGGCTGTGGTCTTCGACGCTTTCCTCCCAGCTGTCGTACTTGCGAAACTTAGCATCCTGAGGAACATCCTCCCCATCCAGGTGTTCATGGGTTGGGGCCACCACATAGTCATGTTCCGGGCTGTCGTGGTGCTTGATACCGAACAGGTTATTGCTGCCGGGAGGCATGTAGCGCCCCCACCCGGACTCCAGGGCCCCCTGGGCGATGATCACCGGAGCCGGCACCCCGTGTTTTTCTTCCATGCGGAGGGCCGGCTCCCTGAGTCTTTCTATGAACTTTTCCGTTTCAATCATACCCCCCCCCGCCCCTTTCGGGTTTATGCTGCCGCAAGCAGGGTTCCCATTATTGTTACGAGCGCCACCAGGATCGTAATAGCAATCGAGACCGCCCATGTTGGCCGGCCCCCCATTTCTTGCGTTAGGGTAGTAACTGAGTCCTGTATTTGCTCTACGGCTTGGTTGTGGTGCCCCTCCATGCCATCAATCCTTTGTTCGAGTTTGCGGCCAAACTCGCAGCCATCCTGGCCATTTTCCATCTAAAATCACCCCTTACGCACAACCCTGACACACTACTCTTCTATATCTATTGGTTTTCTACCTATAGCTCTTCTTGCTATATTGAGGATCTGCATTTGCAGTCTGTCGATCTGTTCCCTCTTTTCTTCTTGTGTCCAGGTAGTCTCATGAATCCTGCTTTGGCCCTGTCGAAGCTGGGCTATCTGCTGTCTTGCCTGGCGTAAGCGTTGGAGTTCGCGGAAGTCCTCCTGCTCAACGGTTGGAGTTTCCCCCCTCCTGCGCTGCTCAATGAATGTGTTGTAAGCTCTTTCTTGTTTTTCGAGTTCATCATACAGCTGGCTGACGCTTTCGGGGGATATATACGGCCTGCGCAGAAAACGGTTAAGGCCCGGTATGCGCTCAAACCACTCTCGATGCGGCACAGCCTCCGGAGCCAGGGTTCCTGCTATCGCATCTATTGTATCGGCCGTAAGCGTTCCAAGGGTTCCGGTGTAGCCCCTGACAAGGTGATCAATATGACGAGGCGAAATATGTCCTCCCGTCTTTTCGCTTAGCTCCTTGCCAAGCGTTGACGTATAAGGCCCATATTGAAGTTCAGGGATCAGCATTTCTTCGGAGGGCGGCACAATAGGTCTTCCCTTTGCCGGACCAAAGAACATGCTTTGGTTGACCCCAACCTCCAGCATGGGCTGAAAGACATGAGGCAGAAACATAGCCGTTGGATCTCCGGGGGCCTGGAACATAAGGAAATTACGAGCCATTTCGTCAAAGGCAGCCGGATCCTGAGTATCCAGAAATTCAAAAACCCTGAGGGGAAGTGTAGCAAAGAGCTGCCCATCAAGGTGTGACTTGGGGACTTCAAGAATGAAGTTCGGGAACGGTATGTGAAAATAGAGGTCCCTTCTCCAGCGCTGCAACTCCTGTATCCGGGGGTCGCCCCTCCCGAGGAGGTAGCACACCAGCTGAAAAGAGGCAGTGGCAAGACCACGCAACAAAAAGGCAATCTTCATTGAGGAGAAGCTTTCCTTTTTTAACATCCAGTCCTGTATGTTGGCATTGAGAAACGGGTAAACCTTGTTTAGCTCTTGGCCCGCCCTGCCCTTTCGAGAATAATCTATATTCATAACACCCTTCGTATCATAACCATACTCTAAGCGTCTATCTCTTCTTTCTTCAGGCGACAGAGACTCCCAGCCCGCTTGCCGCATTTTATGGGCAAAGTAACCGGTACGGGTAGCATGCTCACTTGCTAGGCTTAGTTTTTTCATAACCCGATACGGCATAGCCCCGGCATGGAGTACCTGGGTCGCAGGACTTCTCTTGGCCCTCCCCATAAGCTCGTTTACAATGTTGGGGTCTTCGTATCTGTTCAGAATATCTTCGGTCAGCGTTCCCCGCAGGGCTCCAATCTTTTCTGCCTCGCGATACATGCCAGGCTTCCCCAGCCAATCTGCCATAACATGATATAAGCCCTCAACAAAGTCAACCCCGGGCCTTGCCTCTGTCCCCTTATGAGTAAACTCGGTAAAAGCGTCGCGGAAAATATTGCGCGCCATGTATACAGGGTTGATAACCGCACCTATTTTAAAGGGCTTCGTTAGCTTGCCGACTAGATCGAATATCCACTCACCGCGCACCGGGTTTAGTCCGGTCATAACCTCATAAAGGGCCGGGTGAACCTTCATCCACTTGCGCTCCCCATCGTCCCAATACGTTACCACGTTTTCCCTCTGGTCCTTCCAGTCTGTAATGGCTTTCGGTTCAAAGAGGGTAACCATTTTTTCAAGATCGGCATCTTCGAGCACTTCTTTAGGTATGCCGGCTTCCAGCAATTCTTTTTTTAAGTTTTCAAGGGAAAACTTGTGAGCCTTCATAGGATCTGGCAGCTCTTCTGCGATCCAACCCGTACCGTCTATTTCTCCCAGGCGGTCAAACAAGGCTTTGGCCACCCGGTTGTCGCGCCACCGCTCAATCACAAAAGCAATTTCCTCAATACGCGACCGTATGGGATCCATAATAGGTCTTTCGCTGCCGAACGCTTTTTTAAGGGGAGAGCTTAAATCTACCGTTCGCCCACCAGCACTAATTCCTTTCACCTGTTTTTCTTCTCCCATGTAGCGCCACATGGGCAAGCGGAACTCGTATAGGCCCTCAATAATCTCTCTCTGCTCTGAACTTATCAGATCGCCGTCTTCAGACCAATCTAACATTATGCTATCAATGAGCGCAAGGTCCTCCATAGCCTCTACAAACTCGGGACGCTCTAACTCCAGGGCCGCCTCTATATCCCTCAACTCCATACCTACCAAACGCTTGGTGTCATAGCTGGTAAGCGATAGATCATCAGGGTCAACCTCGTCTAAGTCGATGTCTTTTTCCCGTGCCACCTGCACCTTGGCCCTCTCCAGAGCGTGTACTGCCGTGTAATACGCCCTGAAATCTCCCACTCTTTCAATCGGGCTGGCATTGGGATCGGGGTTGCCCAGCCACGGCTCCACCTTTTTTAGTACTTCTTTGAGTGAGGGCCCCTGCTTGTCAAAGTGGGGGTCCATGGTTTCCTTGGTGAGGAATGTTCTTATTAGGGGGTTAAGATCTGTAAAGAACCTGGCCATTTTGTAGGGGTTAGAGAGTACGTCTAAGTCCTGGTATCCCTGGGGATGCCCTCGAATCCGATTCATTATGGAGGCCATGGGCCAGTGTATATCCACAACCTCTTTTAAGGCTTCATCTTTTTTGCTGAACAGTTCTCTGCGCTCTTCCTCGTCCATCACAAAATGACCCTTCCACCGGTCAATGGAGTCCTGAGCATACCAGGTCTGGAACATATTCTGCAGCTGATGGATTTTTTCTCCGACTTCGGGGTATGTTTCTGCGAACAGTTCATCCTCAAGGTAGCTTGTAAATATCGGGGCTAACCTGCTTGCCTCGTCGGTACCCTCAAGGAAGTAGGTGGCAAAGTATTCAGCCGCCCCCTCACTGTGGTACTGATCGGGGGTATATGCCTCGTGGGCGATGGTCTCCGACTTCCAAAAGGCACCCTCCAGGTCGTCAAACTCCTGTACGTCAATACCCAGCGCCTTAACCAGGTAGTGTCCTATCTCGTGAGCCTTTGTGGGGTAATCGTTCTGCCTGCGCACCCTGACAACCTCGGGTCGGACTTTGAAAATACCCTCCGCTCTTGTCGGACCCATCCTCCCCTGACGCATGGGCAGGAACAGTTCGTTTTCAATAAAGTCCTGGATCTCCTTGCGGGACACAGGCTCAAGATCCACATCAGGAACCTGTGCTTTGCCCCAATGGGGGGCTTCGGGGTCGTAGCGCTCCCGGACAAGATCGGCCGCATCTTCGGGCGTAACATCTTCCTCGTCCACATCATACATCTCAAGGAAGGCGCGAGCCTGTTCGTAGTATTCGCGAATGGGCGGAACCGTTATTGGCTCAAGGTCTCGGAGCTCATCAAGGAGCTGTCTTGAATCCATCCCAAGCTCGTCTGCCATTTCATCGAGGGGGAGACCACCACTGTCCTTAAGGTGGAGGGGTACCGTCTCCCGGTACTCCCCGGTGATTGTGTCGTCGCGCGGTGGGGCGATACCGCCCCTGGCCATGATCTCTCTGCTGAGGGGTGTAACCGCCTCCAACATTTCAAGGTCCAGGCGCCTTAGATATTTGGCTGCCTCCTCTATAGCTTCTTCGGAGTATTCGGTTACTTCCGCTGTTTCTTCTATTACCTCCGGATCAGGCTCGGGTTCCACCTCTTCGGGCAGGTCAGCACCCTTTTCGCGGATCTCGATCTCTTCAAGTTCCGACGTTCTCTGTGTCATGCGGTGTCCGTACTTAT